>JAUHYN010000418.1 GCA_030426505.1 bacterium
CGCGCCGACGAGGCCCACGCGCTCGGCGTCCTCGGGGACGAGGCGATCGATCACCTCGGGCTCCACGAGGCGCATCCCGCCGTTCGTCGAACGGCGCATCACACAGAACGTGCAGCCGCGGTGACAGCCGCGCTCCGGCTCGATGAGCACCATGTTCGACAGCTCGGTGTTCTCGGTGCGGAGCGTGGAGACGGCGGGGAGGCGATCGTCGGGCGCCTGCGCGATCGGCGGGAGCGTCTCGCCGTGCAGCGACGGGATGAAGAATCCGGAGGCGTCCGCGAGCTCTTCGAGGAGCGCGCGGCGCGCCGCCCGGTCGCCGCGCGCGGCCTCCGGGCGCGCCTCGAGCTTCGACAGCAACAGCGGCCACGCGCCCTCGGCTTCGCCGAGGATCAACACGTCGGCGTACGGCGCCGACGGCAGCGGATTCGAGAACGTAATCGGGCCGCCGAGGACGACCAACGGGTCGGCCGGATCCCGGTCGACGGCGAGCGGCGCGAACCCGGCGAGACGCAACACCTGCACGACCCCCGACATCTCGAGCTCGTACGCCTGCGAGATCGCGATGACGTGCGCTTCACCGACGGGGCGTTGGCGCTCGACGGTGAGCAGGGGCGTGTTCGTGCGCGCGTGGACCTCGAGCTGCTCCGGCGTGGGGAGAAAGGCGCGCTCGCACCGCGTCAGCGGGCGCTCGTTGGCGAGCCGGTGGACCTGGAGGAACCCGAGGCTCGACATCCCCACGTGGTACGGGCTCGGGTAGGTCAACGCGACGGACAGCGGCGCCTCGGCGCGCTTCGTCGCGAGTCCGCGCTCCGCGTCGCGCAGGGCGGCGAGGCCGCGCATGAGCTCGAAGTCCAAGGGCGATTCCCACGGTTAGACACACGGTGGACACAAATCAACGTTCCGAAGGCGGATCCGCCGGTTATACTCCGCGGATCCGTGAGCGCGCGCTTCGGCCATATCTTTCGTTGGGACCTCGACAAGACGTATCTGAAGACCGAGTTCGCCACGCTCCGCGATCTCGTCCGGACGGCGCGCCTCCCCGCCGAGGAGCGTGAGAACATCCCCGGGTCCGCCGCGCTGATCCGCGCGATGCGCGACCTCGCCCCCGCGGACGCCAAACACCGCGTCTTCTTCATCTCCGGTTCCCCTGAGCAGCTCAGGACCGTCATCGAGAAGAAGTTCGCGCTCGACGGGTTCGTCCCGGACGGCTTCGTCCTCAAGCCCACCGTCTCGAACATCCTCCGCGGGCGCTTCCGCGCGGTGCGCGGGCAGGTCGGCTACAAGCTCGGCCAGCTCATCGCGGGCCGCGGCGACGCCGGGAAGGTCCCGGAGGCCGAGCTCAGGAAGATCCTCGCCGCGACCGGCTGCTACTCGGGACAGATCGACGACATCGAGCGCGCGCTCGAGGCGATCGTCCACGAGAACCCGGTGCAGCGGATCATCATCCACCTCGACCAGCAGACGCCGCCGATCGCGTTCATGCCGTTCTTCCCTCGCGTCGTCCCGATCTACAACCACCTGCAGACCGCGATCGTCCTGTGCCTCGACGACACCCTCCCCGTCGCCGCCGTCCGCACCGTCGCGCGCGACCTGCTGCAGTACTACGGCTTCGACGAGCAGCGCCTCGCGAACCTCGCGGAGGACATCGTCCGCCGCCGCCGCACGTACCTCACCGACGGCGTGCTGGAGGCCTTCGCCGCCGCGCTGCGCGAGCTCCCCGAGTATCCGCCGCGCGAAGACGAAGCCGAGGAGGCGCTCGACGTCCGCACCGCGGATCTCACGCAGGCGATCGCGTCGCGCGCCGAAGCGCTCGGCGCGCGCACCACGACCGAAGACATCGCGCAGGCCGCGTCGCGCAGCGACTACCTCGAGCTGTGGGCGATGGACGTCGAGCGGCGCGAAGAGGCGAAGCGCGCCAAGAAGCTCGCGGCGAAGATCTCGCGGGATCAGGAGCGCGCCGCGGCCGCCGCGGTGAAGCCGGAGCGCTGAACGACCTCAGCCGTGGAGGTCTTGGAGCTCGTCGACGTTGACGGAGTTCCGCGCGCGGAACACGGCGATGATGATCGCGAGGCCGACGGCGACTTCGGCGGCGGCGACGGCCATCACCAGGAACACGTAGATGTGGCCGGCGGAGTCGCCGTGGTGGCGCGCGAAGGTGACGAGCGCGAGGTTCGCGGCGTTGAGCATCAGCTCGATGCACATGAACACGACGATCGCGTTGCGGCGGATCAGCACGCCCGCGGCGCCGATCGAGAAGAGGATCACCGACAGGTAGAGGTAGTGTTCGACCGGGATCGTCGGAGTGATCATGACGCCTTCCTCTTCTTCGTCACGACCACCGCCCCCACGATCCCCGCGAGCAACAGGATGCTCGTGATCTCGAAGTGGAAGAGGAAGTTGTCGAAGAACTCGTGCCCGACGCTCACCACCGAGCCGAAGCCCTCGGGGAGCTCGGCGGAGCCGGCGAGCGGCGCCTTGCGGATCGCCGAGAACAACCCGTAGGCGACGACCAACACCGCGCCCAGCTTCACCGGGAGCGCGACGCGCGCCGCCAGTGTGCCGCGGACGACCGGCTCGTCCCGCTTCTCGACCAGCATGATCACGAAGACGAACAGCACCATGATGGCGCCGGCGTACACGAGCACCTCCAGCACCGCGATCAACTCCGCGCTCTGCAGCAGGAACAGACACGCGAGGCAGAAGAACGACACGATGAGCGACATCGCCGACTTCACCGGGTCCGGCAGCGCGACGACGAGGATCGCCGAGACGATCGACACCACGGAGAACAACGCGAACAGGAAGATTTCAGGTGTGAGTCCCAACGTCGCCCCCTACGCCACCACGCCGGACATCGCGACCGAACGCACTTCGATCGGCCCGTACGGGCAGCGCCCGAGGCGGACGTGCTCGATGAACTCGTCGCGGAACTTCTTGAGGTAGCTGCGCGCCGGCCAGGACAGCGCTTCGCCGAAGGCGCAGATCGTGTGGCCCTCGATCTTCGACGCGATCGACTCGATGCGATCCACGTCCGCGTCCGTCGCCTGCCCGGCCTCGATTCGCGTGAGGATCTTGAACAGCCAGTCGCCGCCCTCGCGGCACGGCGTACACTGACCGCACGACTCGTGCGCGTAGAAGCGCTCGACCCGCTTGAGCAGGCGCACGATGCACGTGCCCTCCTCGATCACCGTCGGGCAGCCCGTGCCCATCAGCGAGCCGACCGTCTTCATCGCGTCGAAGTCGTAACCGACGTCGATCTCGTGCGGGAGCAGGATCGGGCACGAGGCCCCGCCCGGGATCACCGCCTTGAGCGGGCGATCCGGGTTCCGCATCCCGCCGGCCACATCGTAGATGACCTGCTTCAGCGTGAGCCCGCCCGGCACCTCGAACACGCCGGGGCACGCCACGTGACCGGAGACGCCCACGAGCTTCGTGCCGCCCTCGGCCTCCGTGTACGAGAGGCTCTTCCACCAGTCGGCGCCCTTCGCGAGGATCGGTCCGACCGCGGCGAGCGTCTCGACGTTGTTCACCACCGTCGGACACGCGAACGCGCCCTCGACCGCGGGGAACGGCGGCTTCAAGCGCGGCTGGCCCTTCTTGCCCTCGAGCGACTCGAGCAGCGCCGTCTCCTCACCGCAGATGTACGCGCCCGCGCCGCGGTGAAGGTAGATGTCGAGCGGGTAGCCCGATCCGAGGACGTCCTTGCCGAGGACGCCGTTTTCGTACGCTTCGTCGAGCGCGGCCTGCATGCGCGTGGCCGCGAGCCCGAACTCGCCGCGCACGTAGATGTACGCGGTGTGCGCGTTGATCGCCTTGCACGCGATCGCGGTGCCCTCGATGAGCTGGTGCGGATCGCGCTCCATGATGTAGCGATCCTTGAACGTGCCGGGCTCGGACTCGTCCGCGTTCACCGCGACGTAGCGCGGCTTCTCGCTGTCCTTCGGCACGAAGCTCCACTTGCGACCGGCCGGGAACCCGGCGCCGCCGCGCCCGCGGAGCTTGGCGTCGATGACGATCTGGATGATGTCGGCCGGCTCCATCGCGAGCGCCTTCTTCAGGGCCTCGTAGCCCCCGGTGCTCTTGAAGACGTCGATCGTGTGGCTGTTGGGCTTGTCCCAGTTCTTCGAGAAGACGCGCTCGGCCGGCTGTACGTTCGTCATCGTCACTTCCCCGCCTTGTCTTCGGCCTTGCCGCGCGGCGCCTCGAACGACGGCAGCGCCTTGCCGCTCGTCGCCGACTCGTCCTTCGCGGTTGCGGCCTCGTCGTGTTTCTTCTCGGGCTCGGCCTTCGGAGCCTCGACCGCGCGCCCGGCCTCACCGCCGTCCTTGGGCTCGGCCTTCGCGGCCTCCGCCGTCGCGGCTTCGACCTTCTTGGCCTGGGCCTGCGGGGGCGCCGCCGGGACGACCTCCGCGGGCGCCGCCGCCGGCGGATCCTCGGGCGTGGTCTTCGGCGGGAGCGTCTTCGCTTCGGCCTTCGGCGGGATCACCGGGAGCGCCGGGTTGTGGCCCGGGACGGGGCCGGTGTGCGGGCCGTCCTTGCCGCAGATGTACGCTTTACCGCCGAGCGACGGCGCGAGCGCCTTGAGCTTGTCGAGGAGCGTGTCGATCGACGCCTCGTCGAGGTGCTCGTAGTAGTCCATGCCGACCTTCATCATCGGTCCGGACCCGCAGCTCGCCAGGCACTCGACCTCCATGAGGCTGAACGTGCCGTCCTCGGTCTGGTGGCCGATCTCGATCCCGAGCCGATCGACGAGGTGCTTCATCAACAGATCCGCGCCGCCGAGGTGACACGCGATGTTCGTACACAGCTCCAGGTGGAACTGCCCCTCCGGATGCTCGTGGAACATCTCGTAGAAGGTGACGACCTCGCGGACGCGCGTGGGCGGCACGTCCAGCGTGTGCGCGACGAGGAGCTGCGCCTCGATCGACAACGCTTGGAACTTGTCCTGCGCCATGTGCAGGACGGGCAGCAGAGCCGCCGCTTTGTTGGGATATCGCGCCACGATCCCGTCGATCGTCGCGCGCTCCTCGGCGGTGAATTCGAGGGCCATCCGGAGCCCCTCCTAGCACAAGGCTCACCGGGCAACGAGGCCCAAGATCCCCTGCGGACCGAGCTGCGCCGCGAGGGCCACGAAGGCCCCCAGCGCGCCCAGGGTGACCAGCACCGCGGCCAGGACCCGGCCCCGAACGGTGGCTTGCGTCCGGCGGGTCGCGGCGGCCGCCGCGTGGACCAGCGCGAGGGTCGCCAGGGACGGCAGCACCAGGAGCGTGGCCCACACCGGCGATCCCGTCCGAATCACGAGCGCCGACGCGACCAGAGCGGCCAAGAAGACCAGCGTCTCGACGCTCGGGCGCAACAGCTCCCGCGATCCGCCCAGGCAGAGGGTGGCCAGGCACATCGCGAACATGATGAGCGCGACCCGGACGATCGCCCGCTGGGTCGTGGCGTCCTCCAGCCACTGCATCTGGCGCCGGGCGTGGACACCCCACCCCTCGTGGTCGAGGAGCTCCGCGGCCCGGGCCTCGGCGAGGCGCTCGTGGCCGCCGTCGACGACGGCGTCGAGCTCCAGTCTCAGGCGTCTCGGGTCGGTCCGGGGGACCTCGGCGGTCAGCAACACGTCCAGGGCGCCCGTGGGATCGTTCGCGAACAGGAGGGTCTCGGCGCGGGTCATCGCGGGGGCCGATCCCTCGGCGCGGGCCCATTCGCGGGCGTCGTCGGGGGCCGTGAGGGCGGGCGGCGCGCCGCCGGTGGCGGCCAGGGCACCGAGCAGGAGCGCCAGCGTCACGGGCCGGGACGGTAGCACGAGAGCGCGGTGGGGGCCTCGCGCCGTTGCCCCGCATTTGATAATCATGGAGGTGGGTGGCGACGAAGCAGAAGGACAAGGAGCTCTTCGGCGGAAAGAGCCGCTACGGCGCCGAGGAGAAGAAGTCGGCGCCGAGCCCCGACGTCATCATCTCGAACGAGATCGATCAGCTCGAGAAGGACCTCAACGAGCTCCGCTCCACGTACGAGCTGTACTTCATGGGCGTCGAGAAGCTCGAGCCCACGCAGCAGCGCGATCACCTCAAGTCCACGCTCCGCCGGTGGCAGGAGATGAAGCCCCGCAACACGGCGCTGAAGTTCCGGATCCAGCAGCTCAAGGCGCGGATGGTGTCGCTCGAGAACTACTGGAGCCGCATCACGAAGCAGCGCGAGGCGGGCACCTACCACCGCGACAAGGCGCGCGTGAACCGGCGCGAGCAGGATCGGATGCAGCGCGAGCACGAGGTGAAGAAGCAGCTCGACGCGATGCGCGGCGGATCGGGCGCGATGACGGCGGATCACCGCCGCCCGCCCGGGAGCGAGGGTCAGGCGATCACCGGGCAGGCGCTCCAGGCCGGCAAATCCGGCGCGCACACCGCGGGCCACGGCCGGACGCCGGCGCAGGCGAGCGCGTCGATGGCGCGGCCGCGGGCGAGCTCGGCGGAGGATCTGACCGAGCCGAAGCTGCGCAAGCTCTACCAGACCTACGTCGGCGCGCGGAAACGCTGCGGCGAGAAGGTGGATCTGCGGTTCGAGGACATGGCGGCGGCGCTGCGCAAGCAGGTCCCGAAGCTCATGAAGGACACGGGCGCGAAGTCCGTGGAGTTCAAGGTCGTGATCCGCGGCGGCCGCGCCGTGTTGAAAGCCCTACCCAAGTAGCCCCGAAGGCAACGACCGCTTGACCCGGTGCTCTACCGCGGTCATGAGTACCCTCGAAAATGGCCTATACGATCGTCGAGGATTGCACCGGCTGCACCGCCTGCGTGAAGCGCTGCCCGACGGACGCGATCAAGGGGGTCCGCAAGGGCCTACACGACATCGATCCCGATCTGTGTATCGACTGCGGCGCCTGCGCGCCGGTCTGCGCGGACAACGCGATCTTCAACAATTACGGGGATCGGATCGAGTTCAAGAAGAAGAAGAGCTGGCCGTTCGCGTTCGTGGACGAGATCAACTGCGTCGGTTGCGAGAAGTGCGTCGACGAGTGCCCGTTCGACGCCCTGAGGATCGTGGAACACCCGGTGGACGCCTCGTTCCACGGGATCTGCATCGTCGAGGAGAAGCGCTGCACCGGCTGCCGCATCTGCGAGTGGGCGTGCCCGTACGACGCGATCTTCATCTACCCGAAGGACGACTCGCCGCAGTGGCTCC
>JAUHYN010000419.1 GCA_030426505.1 bacterium
TCTCGTGACCGGCGGAGACCATCGTGAGGACCTCGTCGCGGAGGTGCTTCTCGTTCATGCGCTCGCCCGTCTCCTCGTCGACGGCGCCCATGAACATCGTGAGGAGATCCTGCGGCGGCTCCGCCGACTTCTGCCGGTCACGGATGATGCCGTAGACCACCTCGTCGAGGCGGCCGAGCGCGGCGACGTAGCGACGGTTCGTCGGCGTGGGGACGGACAGCGGCAACGTGAGCGGGTTCTGGACGCGCCGCACCGTCCCCTCGAGCACCTCCGTGATCGCGTTGCCCACGACGTCGGAGTCGTCGGAGAGGTCGGTGCTCATCAAACACAGCCCGACGATGCGCAAGGTGACTTGCATCATCTCCGCGTCGACGTCGATCGGCTGACTCGGATCGTGCGCGTCCCACTTCTCGAGCATGCGCTCGGTGGACTCCACCATCGTGTCGGCGAACGCCGCGATGCGCTGGTGGTGAAAGGCGGGTTGCGCGATGCGGCGCTGGCGTCGCCAGAACTCACCCTCGCTCGTGACCAACCCTTCGCCGAGCGCGAGCCGCAGCATCGCGTAGCCGCGCGTCCCTTTGCCGTAGTTCTTGTGGTTGTCGACGAAGACGTGCTTCAGCAGATCCGGGTGGACGATCAGAAAGCCCGTGCGCCCGGGGAACGGCAGCTGAACGACGTCCCCCAGCTTCGACGCGCGCACGAACGTGCCGAGCATGTCGCGACGAATCGCGGGGAGCGCGCCGAGCACCGGGACACCGGGTAAGATCGGGATGGTTCGCGTCATGACTTCGTCGGCTCCCCTGCCGAGCCCACATGTACGACATGTGCGCCCAAAAGCGTATGGATTCAGGGACTTTAGGCACGTTTTAGACGCACCGCTCAGGGGTTGTCAGCCGATATGCTGACAGGAGGTTCAACACCATGGGTCTAGGTCGTCGAATCGGTCGGGCGTTCCGGCGCGTCACGCGCGTCGTGCGTCGCGTGACCAACTTCGCGAAGGATGCGATCGGCGTCGTCACGAAACCACTCTCGTCGCTGGCCAACAAAGCGCTCGGCGTCGTCGGACAAGTGCTCGACAAGCTGCCCTTCGGCAACGTCATCAAGTCGTTCGCCCAGCAGTTCCTCAACAACCCCTTCGCGCTCATGGCGCTCGGTCCGCTCGGCGGCGTCGGCGCGCTCGCGCAGCTCGCGGGCGGCTCGGGTGGCCTCGCCCAGCTCGTCAACGCGTTCGCGGGGACCGCGGCGATGCAGCAGCCGCTCGGCGCGCAGAACCTCTTCAACATCGTCGCGCAACAACACGCGCGTTCGTTCTTCGGTCAGTAGCCCCGCACCGGGGCGAGCCCTCACCCCAGCTTCGATCGCCACGCGCCGCGGATCCGCTCCGCGCGCGCGGCGAGCGAGTCCGTCAATCGCTCGAGGCGCGCGTCCATCTCGCCGTCGAGGCGCGCCGGGAGCGGGCGCCACCAGTCCTCGTCGTCGTCGAGCGCGGCGCGCATCGCGGGGAGCAACACATCGAGCGCCGCGTCGGCGTTGAGGACGAGCGACAAGCTCGTCGACGGGCCGCCGACCGACACGCCGTCGTGGCCCCAGAACAGCGGGATGTAGAGGACGTCGCCCGGCTCGAGTACGAACTCCTGCGCGTCACCCGGCATGTCGTAGTCGCCCGCGTCCGGGTCGTCGAGCATGCGTCGGCGGAGGCGCTCGGGCTCGATGCGATCCGGCGGTCCGAGCCGCCACCGCTTCACCCCGGTCTGCTGCATCACGAAGTTGTCGCTGTGATCGTAGTGCGCGCCGAGGCCTTCCCCTTCACTCGCGACGACGCCGTCAAACCACACCCGCGAACAGGTGGTGAGCGATCGGTAGTGCTCCGAGATCCGCGCGAGGTGCGGCGCGCCGAGGTCGAGGTACTGGCCGAACAGCGAACGCCCGCGCCGACGCACGATACCGGGCCGCACGCGCTCGAGCCGATCGAACAGGATCCTCAGCTCCGCCGCATCCACGTGGACGTCCGCGACCGAGCGCGCCGCGCCCTTCACGAGGACCGGGCGCTTGCGCCAATACTCGGCCCAGAACGTCTCGGCCGAGATGTCGCCGACGCCGAACACGCTCAGGCCTTCTTCTTGGCGTCGGGCGCGCGACCCGACCGGCGGTCGCGCATCATCTGGGTGTTGCGCTTCTGCTGGAGCAGCTGCTCGCGGAGCGCAGCCCCCCCGCGCCCCGTCGCGCGGATCTCACCCCTCGGTGCGGCCTCCATCGGCGCCGCCTTCTCGACCTCGAAGCCCGCCGCGGCGCGCATCGTCTCGGAGTCGAGCTTGGCCTTCGTGTACTCGGTCGGCCGCTCCTTGGTGTGCGGCGTGAGGTCGACCTCGCCGTCCGCGACCTTCTTGAACCACCCGAGGACCTCGCGCTCCGTCGCGACGTTCGCGCCGGCCTCCGCGAGCTCTTCGTCGGGGAGCACGGACATCTGCGGATCGGCGTCCGGGTTCTGGGCGTAGTAGATGACCTTGTCGATGTACTCCTCGACGTCGACGCCGAGGCCCTTCGCGATCGCGTGGGTGTTCGGATCGTCGCGGAGCTGCTGCTTCGCGACACTGACGGGCATCCCGAGCGCCCCGTGGTTGTCTTCCTGACTCATACGTCTCCCTCCTGGAGTTGTCTCTGCATCGAGCGAACGATCCCATCGCACGCGGTGAGGATCGTCTCGAGCGCGACGTGCGCGGTCGAGTCGTCCGGCGCGTCGGCGTGACCGACTTCGACGAGGTCGATTCCTACGACCTCGTGCGTCGCACAGATCTCATGCACGAGCGTCTTGAGCTCGTGCGGGAACAGGCCGCCCGCGACGGGCGTGCCGGTCGACGGCGCGAACGCGGGGTCCACGACGTCGATGTCGATCGAGAGGTAACAAGGCCCGTCGTCGGGGATCATCGACGGGACGCGCGCGAACTCCGCCCGCATGAGATCGACGCCGATGCGATCCACGCGCTCCACGTGCTCGGCGGCGCCCGCGCTCATCACACCGCGCAGGCCGATCTGGTGGATGTGCTCGACCGCCTCGATGCGATCGAGGACGAACGAGAAGACGTTGCCGTGGTGCAGCCCGGTGGTGGGGATGTCGCCGAGATCGGTGTGCGCGTCGAAGTGGATGATCCGCAGGCTGTCCTCGCTGAACGCACGCAGCACCGGGTACGTGATCGAGTGGTCGCCGCCGATCACCACGGGGATCGTCCCGGTCTGCAGCAAGTCGCGCACGGCGCGCGTGATGCGATCGTAGAGATCGTCGACCGGCTCCCCCGCAGTGACCAACACGTCGCCGCCATCGGCGAGGGTCACCCCGTTCAACAAGCGCCGGCCACTCCCGAGATCCTCGAACCCCATCGGCGCGAGCGTGAGCGGGTCGAGGACGTAGCGGCAGGTCTCCGCCGCGCTCCGCACCGCGGCCGGCCCGAACCGCGCCCCCGCGAAGCCGGTGGTGTTCGCGTCGAACGGGACCCCGAGCACGGTGAAGGCAGCGGGCGAGGAAGCGTCGTGCGGAGGCGCGCCGAAGATCGTCGGCGCGGCGCGGCGCGTCTGCGGGAGCTGCGTTCGGCCGTCGGCGTCGACCGCGAGGAGGAAGCCGGCTTCGACGGCGTCGGTGAGGAACGCGGCCGAGGCGTCGCGATCGAACGGGAACGCCTTCAAGACTTCGTCGATCGCCGAGGGCGCCTCGAACGCGCGCAACAGATTGACCTGGTACGCCGTCGCGGTGAGCTCGCGCCCGAGCTCGGCGGAGCGCACGAGGTAGCGGTCGGCGGGGCCCGGCGCGATCTCGGTCGTGCCGTTGTAGACGAACCGCACGAAGTCGATCCTACCACCGGCGCGCGGTGTCGCGGCCCCCGAGGCGATGCGATCCGTCACGCGCGGGCGCCGCACCCGACGCCCTCTTGATCGGCGTCACGGTTCGGCGCCGACACCCTCGGGCGCGAACACCTCCGCGGTCCTCACCTCTGACTCGGCACGTACGGCGCGAAGCCCGGCGGCAACACCGGCGTCGTGCTCACGGTGACATCGCCCTCGAACGTCGCCGTCACGAACCACGCCGCGTCGACGGGCGCGCTCGTGCCGGGATCGATCACCGTAGACTCGAACGTCCGCCCGCCGTCCGTCGTCGCGAACAGCTCGAGCCGCGTGGCGCCCGGCGCCTCCGCCACGAGCGCGCCGTCCGTGATGGTAGCGGTAACCGTCGGCAACGGGCGCTCGGGCGCGTAGAGCCGGCGCCGCAGCCACTGCACCGAGGTCGCGCGGATGCGCCGCATGAACGCCGCGGTGTCCGCGTCGGGGCGCGGGAGGTGGCCGAAGCCGACCACGACGTCGAGTCGGGTCGGCGCGACGCGCTGCAGATCGCCCACCGTCGCCACGGTCGCGTCGAGCGGGAAGAACGGATCCTGGGCCTCCGCGATCAGCAGCGTCGCCGGGTGGCCCGCGCGGATCGCGCGCGCAGGATCGAACCACGCGACGTGCGTCCGCCAGACCTCGGAGTCGTACGTGTTCGAAGGCGACATCCGCGCGAGCAACCGCGAGGTCCACGCCGGGTTCGGGCGCGCCGCGGCGCCGAGCTCGGGGTGCCCCGCCGCGAACCACACCGAGGACGCCTTCACCCGATCGTCCAGCGACCCCGCGAGCATCGTCGCGATGCCGCCCGCCGACAGCCCGTGGGTCGCGAGCTTCGCGCCGTCCACCTCGGGCCGCTCCGCCAACACGGTGAGCCCGCGGATCGTGTTGATGGTGTGGCGCGCGAAGAAGCTGTCGCGCGGCGACGCCGTGAAGACGTCATCCGGTCCCTCGCTCGGCGTGAAGATCGCGAGCGTCGCGAAGCCCGCCTCCGCTGCCCACGCCGCCGCGCTCGTCTTCTCGTTCAGCGGCGAGAGCCCGTGCATCCGCACCAACCCCGGCAACCGCCCGGACCGCGTGCCGAACGCGCTCGAGGGCATCGCGAGGTACGCCTCCACGTCGGTCGGCGCCCACGCACACGACCGCCACGCGAACGAACGGAACCGCACCCGCCGCACGACGACCCGCTCTCCTGCGTGCGTCACGCGATCGGTAGCGAGGACCTCGAAGTCGAGCGTCGCCGGATCGCGGAGCGCCTCGAGATCGAAGAGGCCCGAGAGGTCCGCGGGGAGCGGCGGCTCCACACACGCCTCTTCGCGCGGCCACGCCCACCACGCGCTGACGGCGAGGAGCACGAACGCGATCGGGACGATCGCCCTCTTCACGGCTTCACTTCTTCGCGACGGCGAACCGGAACTTCGTGAAGCCCGCGCGCGCGCAGGTCTTCATCACGCGATCGATCGTCTCGTACTCGAGGCGCTTGTCGGCGATGAACAGCACGACCTCGTCCTCTTCCTTCGGGCGCTCGTTCTTCGCGATGCGCTGAGCGCGCACGCGGCGGAGCGTCTCTTCGAGCCTCGGGTGGAAGCGGCTGTCGTCGAGGCCGATGAGCTTGCCCTCCTTCAGGCGCCCGATCGGCTCATCCTCCACGAACAGCTCCTCCATCCCGACCGCGACCGACAGCGACATCTTGAGCGACAGCTCCGACGTCGAAGACGGCAGCGCGACCTTGCTCGCCGAAGTCAGCTCGAGCGTCTGCGCGCCGAACGAGGCCATAAGGAAGAAGATGATGTTCGAGAGGATGTCCATCAACGCGGTCAGGTTGATGCGCGTGGGCGGGGCGTCGCCCTCCGGATCGGAGAAGGGCCCGTGCTTCTTGTGATGCCCGAAGCTCATTTGACCAACGACGAGACCACCACCGCCGGGAACATCTGCGGGTAGACGGACTGGCCGTCCACGACCATGTGCCGCTCGCGCGACGCGTCCATCGCGTCCACGAGCATCTCGTAGGTCACCTTGTCGTCCGGGACGAGGATGATGTTCTTCGAGTTGCGGAACTTCTCTTTGATCGACCAGAGGTGGTCGTTGATCTTCTTCGTGTCGAGGCCGTCGTCCTTCGACGGCACGACCACCGCGTACGGCTTCAGCTCTTCCGGCAACATGTCCGCGTTCGCCGCGGAGATCTCGACCTTGCCGTTCGACGCGATCGTCATCGTCACCGTGACCTTGTCCATGTCGGTCGCGACGTCGTTCTCACCCGAGTCCGAGATGGTCGGCACCGACGCCGGCAACACCGCCACGACCGCAGCTCCGAACGACGCCATCAGGAAGAAGATGATGTTCGAGAGCACGTCCATCAGGGCCGTGAGGTCGAAATCGGTCGCGGCATCGCCGCCGCCGCCCGCCATCGGTCAGGCCCCTCAGCCCGCGCGCGCCGCGCGCATCGCCTTGTTGCGTTCCATGATGCGATCGCGAACGCGGTTGAGCGCGACCTCCATCGCTTCGAGCAACAACGACTGCCGGCCGTTCAGGATGATGTACGTGATCGCGCAGAACACCGCGATCGCGAGGCCGAAGAACGTGTTGTAGAACGCCACGGTGATGCCCTTCGCGAGCACCGCCTGTCGCTCGGCGGCGTCCTCCGCCTGCGCGCCGCCGAACGCCTCGATCAGCCCGTGGATCGTCCCGAGCAGTCCGATCAGCGTCCCGAGGTTACCGGCCTGCGGCAGGAACGACGTGAACCGCTTGAACCGCGGGAGCTCCCGCGCCGCCGCCGCCTCGTAGGCGCGCTCGATCTCCTTGTCGGAGCGATCGGCCCGCATCAGGACGTCCTTGGTGATCGAAGCCAACGGATGCGACGAGCGCTGCGCGCACGTCTGAATGGCGTTCGCGTAGTTCCCTTGGTCGACGTTCGCGACGATGTTGTCCGCGAAAGCCGAAGCCGACATCCGGTGCTTGAACCACAGGTAGTAGATCCGCATCAGGACGATGGCGACGGCCGCGATCGACACGCCCAGGTTCACGAACATCATGAACCCGCCCTGAGACAGTGTGTTGAAGACCTCCCACATGATTGGCTCGTGAAAGCTAGCACCCGTCCGGAGACCGTCGCAAGGCGAGGGCCCGGGACCCCAATTCACACACACCTTGACCCCAATCCGGAGTCGTTCGCAGTGTCCGAAGCGGTGGCGCTGAAACGTCGCACGTTCGTCGTCGCCGGGGTCGGCACGGTCGCGCTCGGCGCCGGGACGTGGGCGTGGCTGCGCCAACAGGGCTACGACGTCGATCCC
>JAUHYN010000420.1 GCA_030426505.1 bacterium
GGTGACCGGCGGGACCAACGTGCAGATCTTCGGCGCGCGCTTCCAACCGGGATCGTCTTTCCTGTTCGGCGGCGTCGCGGCGACCGGCGTGACGATCGTGGACGAGGGCTTCGCGACGGCCCGCACGCCGCCCCACCCCGCGGGGCTCGTCACCGTCCGCGTCGAACACCCCACCCGCGGCTTCGGCGAGCGCGAAGACGCCTTCGAGTACATCCCGCCGCCCGAGGTGCTGAGCATCGAGCCCGAGCGCGGGCCGGATCTCGGCGGGACGCGCGTGACCGTGCGGGGCCGCTTCTTCCGCAACGGCGCGCGCCTCGCCTTCGACGGCATCGACGCGATCGGCCTGCAGTTCGTCTCCTCCACGGAGCTCGTCGCGACCACGCCGCCGCACCCGATCGGCTTCTCGGACGTCACGGTCACGAACCCGGATCTGCAGCGCGGCACGCTCCCGCGCGGCTTCTTCTTCTTCGGGCCGCCCGAGGTCGACGAGGTCGTGCCGCCGTACGGCGCGGTCGAGGGCGGCGCGCGCGTGGTCGTGCGCGGCGCGAACTTCGAGATCGGATCGGTGGTCACGTTCCTCCTCCCGGACGGCCGCCGCGTGGTCGCGATGTGTACGCTCCTCTCGGACGCCGAGCTCGAATGTTCGCTCCCGCCGAGCGTCGCGGGGGTCGCGGGGGTGATCGTCACGAACAGCGACGGGCGCTCGGACCGCCTCGACAACGCGCTCACCTACTACGAGCTGATCTCCGTGACGCCCGCCGAGGGCCCCTCGCCCGGCGGCACGCCCGTCACGGTGCGCGGGCGCTTCCTGCCGATGAACGCGGAGATCTTCTTCGGCGCCGCGCAGGCGATGTGTACCTGGCAGAGCCCGGACCTGATGCGGTGCGTGACGCCGCCCGGCCCGCTCAATCAGTTCGTCGACGTGAGCGCCCAGGCGGCCGACGCCGGCCAGGTCCCGACGATCCTCGAGGACGGCTACTTCTACGTCGCGCCGCCCGAGATCCTCGGCGTGGCGCCTCCGGACGGGCCACTGCGCGGCGGCACCTTCATCACGATCTCCGGGCGCTTCTTCCAAGCGGGCGCGACCGTCACGATCCGCGGCGTCCCGTGCGCGGGCGTCACCGTCGTGAACCCGGATACGATCACCTGCACCGTCCCGCCCGGGCCGGAGGGCTTCGCGGAGGTCCGCGTCGTGAACCCGGACGGCCAGTTCGACAGAGACCCGAACGGCTTCGAGTACATCCCGATCGAGGCGACGCCTAACTGGGGCCTCGTGGACGGCAACGCCAACGTCGTCCTCACGGGGCGCGGCTTCGCGCCCAACGCCGCGGTGCGCATCGGCGGCGTCCCGATGCTCGACGTCACCGTGATCAGCGACCGCGAGGTGCGCGTGCGGACGCCGTCGTTCCCCACCTCCGGTGGCCTCGAGATCGTCGTCGACAACCCCGCCGACCCGCCGGAGATCGGGCCGGACCCGTTCTCGGTGCGTACCTACCAACTCGCGAACGCCAACGGCGCGGGCGGCACCGGCGAGACGAGCGACGTCCTCGCGGGTGACTTCGACAACGACGGCGACACCGACCTCGTCTACGTCAACGGCGCCGTCGGCGTGCCCGCGCGCTCCCAGGTGATGGAGAACCTCGGCGGCGGCCTGTCGTGGACCGCGCGCCCGATCGGGAGCAACGACGTCTCCAACGAAGGCAACGCCTGCGACGTCAACGGCGACGGCCTCCTCGACTTCACCTACGGGATCAGCGGCGGGAGCGTGCGCGTCTTCATCAACGGCGGCGGGCTCAACTTCACGTCGCCCGTTCTCCCCACCAACCCGAGCGACGCGTTCGAGGCGAGCCTCCACGACATCAGCGGCGACGGCGTGTGCGACTTCATCAACCTCGGGATCTCGAGCGCGGAGACCGTCCTGATCAACAACGGCATGGGCGGCTGGAGCGCGGTCACGAACGCCATGCCGCACGAGAGCGGCTTCGTCCACGACCACAAACTCGACGTCGGCGACCTCGACGGCGACGGCGACATCGACCTGATGGTCGTGGTCGACGACGTGAACTTCGGCAGCCCGCCGTCGCAGCGCCACCGCATCTACCTCAACGACGGCACCAACCACTTCGTCGAGTCGATGGCGAACCGCCCGCTCCTGCAGACGATCAACGGCGACATCTACGACGTCCGCATCGGCGACATCGACGGCGACGGAGACAACGACATCGTCACCCCGAACTTCAACCGCGAGCCGGTCGTGCTCATCAACAACGGCAACGGCATCTTCACGCGGTCGACCAACCGCGTCCCGCACGTGCCGCGTCCGGACTCGGCGATGATCATGCACGACATCGAGGGCGACGGTGACCTCGACCTCGTCTTCGTGAGCCTCGACGCCGCGACGGACCACGCCGTGTTCCTCAACGACGGCGCCGGCTTCTTCATCCGCGCGGTGCGCGGCGAACCGAACAACACGGGCGCCGCCTACCGCGCCGCGATGGCGGACATCGACGGCGACGGGTGCAACGACCTCGTCCAGGGCACGGTCAACGGCCCCAACCGCATGTGGTTCGCGCGCGAATGACCGAAGGCATGCAGCTGTCCACCGTCGTCAGCGACGGTCTCCTCGCGCTCGTCACCACGGCGTGCGCCGCGCGCTTGATCTCCCGGCGCGACACGAACCGCACCTTCGCCGCGGCGTGCCTGTTCTTCATCGCGCTCGCGGCCGCGTTCGGCGCGGCGCGCTACGGCGGCGCCGACGTCGTGCGCTACCACGAGGCGCTGTCCTGGACGGCGCGCGTGATCGCGGTGCCGATGCTCGGAGCCGTGTTCCTGGTCTCGACCTTCGGCCGGCGCCTCCCGCGCTACGGCTGGTACGGCATCAGCGCGCTGTTCGGCGCGGCGGGCTACCTCCTCCCCCGCGAGCTCGGCGTCGTGCCGGGCGCGGTCGGGATGCTCCTGTTCCTGATCGGCGCCGCGCGGGTGCGGCGCGAAGACGCGCGGTCCGCGCAGCTCGTCGTCGGCGGCGTCGCGCTGACGCTCCTCGCGGGGCTCGTGGTCGGCACGAACGGGGCGTACGGCCCCGTCCCGCGCGTCGACGTCTTCCACGCCCTCTTGATGGGCGCGAACGTGGCCTTCACGGTGGCGATCGCCGCGATCAGTCGCCGCTAGAGCCCGCAGCAAGTAGCTTCCAGTCCGCAGCAAGGTCTCTCGAGCGGATCAGGCGCTGAAGCGTCGCACCGAGGAGCTGCCAGCTGCCCGCTGGTCGCTGAGAACTAGCGGCGCACGATCGCCGCGATTCAATCGTCGCTACGGGTTGGGTGCGCGGGGCGCGTGTCAGGATCGGCCCGCGGCGGTCCGAAGACCGCCGCGCACTCGAAGGGTCGACCGCTCAGGCGTTGGCCGTGGCCTGCGCCTCGTCCGAATCCGCGCCGTCGTCCGAGTCGATGTCGCCCGTGTCGTCGACGCCGTCGTCGTCGAGCTCCTCGGGCGCCGCATCGGCGGCTTCCGGCGGCTTGGACTTCTTGTCGTCGTCCTTTGCCTCCTTGGCGAGCTTCTGCTTGATGGCCTCGACCTTGTTCTTGTCGGGCGCGAGCACCATCGAGACCTGGCGGCCACTCAACTGCGGCGGCGTCTGCGTGCGCGCGACGTCCGACAGTGCTTCGGCCATCTTCACCAGGCGCTCGAAGCCGATCTCGGTATGGGCCATCTCGCGACCACGGAATCGCTGGACGACGATCACCGGGTGGCCCTCGAGGAGGAACTTGCGGGCCTGCCGTTCGCGGAGCTGGACGTCGTGGACGTCGATCTTCACAGAGCGCCCCAAGCGAATCTCCTTGGGCTCGTTCTGCGGCTTCGCCTTGGTCTGGCTCTTCTTCTTGGACTGCTGGTACTTGTACTTACCGTAGTCCATGATCTTGCAGAGCGGCGGCCTGGCGTCGGCGCGGATCTCGACGAGATCCAACCCGGCTTCCTCGGCCATGCGAATCGCCTCGTCGCGCTCGACCAGACCGACCTGCTGATTGTTTTGATCCACGACGCGCAGCGGCGAAACGCGGATTTCGTGGTTCTTACGAGGCCCGCGATCACGCGGCACTCTCCCCACGAACCTCTTCTTCCTTCGGATGGCTCTTCTCCCTCCCTCGCGCCAACTGCGTTCGGACGCGAAGGGTCTTCGATGCTAACAGAGCCCCCCGGGTTTGCCTAGGACAGCGCGGCGCTCGAGCGCGCGCGGACCGAGGAGGTCACCGGGAGGAACGCGGCGCGCAATCGAGCACGACGGCTCCGACCTGACAAGCCCCATCGCCGCCCTTTCGCTCCCGGTGTTCGGGGCATTTCGCACCGGCACCGCTCGCTTTACGAGCTTGAACCGCCCGGCTAGCATGTCGGGCGTTTCGACCACCCGATGAGTGTCCAATACGAAGGAGAGCGACCCCAGCGCTCTTGGACCGTTCGAATCTTCCGGTTCGTCGTGTTCTCGAGCCTCGTCGTCGGTGTCATCGGGCTCGTGACGGGCCTGATCGCCTACGGCGTCTTCGCGCAGGAAATCCCGAACTTCGACTCGATCGAAGACTACCGGCCGAAGCTGGTCACGCAGATGTACGACCAGTCGGGACAAGTGATCGGCGAGATCTACAACGAGCGCCGCGTCGTCGTCCCGTACGAGGGGCTCCCGCCGCGCCTCGTGCAAGCGTTCCTCGCGTCGGAGGACGACCGGTTCTTCGAGCACTCCGGGATCGACTACTGGGGCATCGTCCGCGCCGCGTGGGCCAACCTCAAAGCGGGCCGCGTCGTGCAGGGCGGCTCGACGATCACGCAGCAGGTCGCCAAGTCACTGATCATCTCCGAGGAGGGCTACAAGGCCGGCTCCGCGAAGAAGCTCTCCCGTAAGATCAAGGAGGCGATCCTCGCCCGCCGCCTCGAGAAGAAGCTCTCGAAACAAGACATCCTGACGCTCTACCTCAACCAGATCTTCCTCGGGAACCAGGCCTACGGCGTCCAGTCCGCGGCCGAGTACTACTTCAGGAAGGACGTCGCCGAGCTCAACGTCGCGGAGATCGCGCTGCTCGCCGGTCTCCCGCAGGCGCCGTCGCGGTACTCCCCGTTCCTCCACCCCAAGCGCGCGAAGGAGCGCCGCGAGTACGTGCTGCGGCGCATGCTCGAGGAGGGCATCATCACCGAGACCGAGCTGCTCGAGGCGAAGGAGCTGCCGATCCTCGTCCACTACGCGCCGAACGTCTCGCGCGAGGTCACGCCGTACTTCACCGAGCACGTCCGCCGCGAGCTCTTCGATCGCTTCGACCGCAAGCAGGTCCTCGAGGGCGGGCTGCAGGTCCACACGACGGTCGACGTCGAGCGGTACCGAGCCGCCGAGGACTCCGTCTACGAGAACCTGCGCATGGTCGACAAACGGCAGGGCTACCGCGGGCCGCTCGCTCGGCTCCCGAGCGCCGCGTCGCAGAAGGAGTTCATCGAGGCTTACAACGAGGAGCTGCGGCACCTCGGGCGCTACGCGAAGCTCGAGGACGGCGAGCTTTACGTCGGCATGATCACGAAGGTCGACCGCAAGTCGAACAACATCGCGGTCAAGATCGGCCCGCACGACGCGATCCTCCCGCTCGCGACGATGCGCTGGGCGCGCAGCGTCGACCCGCAGGTCTGGTTCGAGCGCGGCCTGTTGGACGACATCCCGAAGCGTCGCACCGAAGACGGCAAGCGCGTGAAGGCGTTCGAGAAGGGCGACCTCCTCCTCGTCCGCACGACCACGATGGAGGCGGTGAAGAAGGACCGCTACGCGTACCCGTACATCAAGTCGATCCCTTCGGACGCAGGGCAACTCGTCGCGCTCGAGCAGGAGCCGAACCTCGAGACAGCGCTGTTGTCCGTCCACTCCGAGAGCGGCTACGTGCTCGCGATGATCGGCGGCTACGCGTTCGATCGCAGCGAGTTCAACCGCGCGCTGCAGTCCTGCCGTCAGCCCGGCTCGTCGTTCAAGCCGATCGTCTACTCGGCGGCCCTCGCGCTCAACGGTTGGACCGCGTCGACCAAGGTGCTCGACGCCCCGGTCGCCTTCGATGATCCCGAAGCCCAGCGCCGCTGGAAGCCGAGCAACTTCAACGTGAAGTTCATGGGCGAGGTCACGCTGCGGACCGCGCTGCAGAACTCGATGAACATCCCGGCGATCCGAGTGCTCGACGCCGTGGGCCTGAACGAAGCGATCACCTACGCGAAGCGCCTCGGCATCACGACCGAACTGCGCCCGGAGCTGGGCCTCGCGCTCGGCGCGTCGTGCGTGACGATGGGCGACCTCGCGAACGTCTACCAGCTGTTCGCGAACTACGGGCGTCGGGTGCCCCGGCGCTTCATCACACGCGTCGTCGACCGCGACGGCAAGGTGCTCTTCGACGACGGGTGGTACGGCGATCCGTGGTCGGGCGTCGACCTCAAGATCGAGCGCGCGCTCCGCGAGACGGAGACGGAGCCCGAGCAGGTCATCGAGGAGCAGGTCGGCTTCCTGACGGTGAAGCTGATGCGCAACGTGGTGCTCGGCGGGACGGGCACCGGCGCCCAGCGCATCGGCGTCCCGGTCGCCGGCAAGACCGGCACCACGAACGACAGCTTCGACGCGTGGTTCGTCGGGTTCACCACCGAGATCACCACGGCGGCGTGGGTCGGCTACGACGACTACGTGATCCCGATGGGCCGCTACGAACAGGGCGGCCGCGCGGCGCTGCCGGTGTGGGTCGACTACATGAAGTCGGCGGTGAAGAAGAAGACCGACGAGTTCGAGCCGCCCGAGGACATCGTCTTCGTGCGCATCGATCCGAAGACCGGGATGCGGGCGAGGCCGGACACGGTCGGCTCGGTCCGCGAGGCCTACCGCAAGGGGAGCGAACCGGAGGAGTTCGTGGCGAAGGCCGGCGAGGCGCGCCCCGACGAGTTCTTCATGCTCGACAACTGAAGATGCTCCACCGCGATCAGAGGTTCGAGCCGCGGCGCGCGGCCAGGTCTCCGCAGGGGGGCGGCGGGCGGCGCATCGAGGTCATCCAGTACGAGGACGACGTCCCGCTCGTCGACCACAAGGGTCGGAGTCGGCCGCTGTACAAAGCGTCGCGCCCCAGGCAGGCCGGGAGTTGGCGCCCGTCGAAGCTGACCCGCCT
>JAUHYN010000421.1 GCA_030426505.1 bacterium
CGACGATGTCGAAGTCGTGCCTGTCTCGGGCGGTCGCTTGTGCGGTGCTCATGGTGTGTTCCCCTACGGAGATGGAGGGATTCGAACCCCCGATACGGTTGCCCGTATACTTGATTTCGAATCAAGCGCCTTCAGCCGGACTCGGCCACATCTCCTCGATGCAGCCGGCGAATAAGCGGGTTCGGGCCGCGACGTCAAGGGGGGATCGCAAAAACAGGCGCGCTCACGTGCCTGCCCTCACCTTGGCCGCCCGGGATGCCGCGCGGGTAGCCGGGTCGTTATCCCCGATATCGTGGCCGCCCCGACTGCCCTGTTCACGGCCCTCGCGATCGCGTCCGCCGCGCCGACCACGCCGTCGCCCCCCGACGACGTGCGCGCGCGCTGGCTCGCCGTCGCCCATGCCCTCGCTTCGACCGACCCGGCCGAGCGCGAGCGCGGCGCGTCCGCGGCGGGCCTCACGCGCTCGCCGTACTTCCTCGACCCGCTCCGCGCGGCCCTCATGGACAGCGCGCCCGGGGTTCGACGCGCCGCGGCGACCGCGCTCGGCGAGCTCGGCGTCCCGCGGACGTCCGACGATCTCGTCCGTCAGATCGAGGCGCTCAGCGGGGCGACGAACGATCCGGATCCCACGACCGCGCAGGCCGCGGTCGAGGCGCTCGCTCGGTACCCGTTCCTCTCGGTGCGCCAGTACCTCGTGAAGCTGACGACGGACGGGCGCGTCCCGATTCGTCAGGCCGCGAAGGCCGCGTTGACGAAGGCGCCCGGCCCCGAGGCGCAGGCGCGCCTCGCGGACTACCTCGCGATGACGCAGGCCGAGCTGGGGCTCGCCGTCGCGCCGGACGATCTGAACGAGCGCCCGCTCCTCGAGGCGATCCGCGTCCTCCTCTCCGCGAACCGGAACGCCAAGCCGCGCGCCGCCGCGGTCGTCGCGTCGTGGCCCGTGCCCGACGAGGCGCGCCCGATCCTGCTCCACGCGATCGTGGCGCCCGACGCGCCGGTGCGTCGTTCGGCGGCGGCCGGGTTGGCGCGCGACACGGATCCATCGGCGACCTCCGCGCTCGTCCTCGCGCTCGACGATCCCGACGAAGACGTCCGCACCGAGGCGCTCGCCGGACTCGAGCGCCGGCCTTCCGCCGCGACGGCGATCACGATCCGCCTCGCGCACGAGTCGTCTCCCATACTGCGTGTCCGCATCGCGCGCGCGCTCGACACGCTCCCGGAGGGCGGCGTGCTCCAAGGCCTCGCCGAGTGGCCGGATCCGGCGCCGGGTTCCGCGATGCGCCTCGCGGTCGACGTGCTCGCCGCGAAGACGTCGTCCGCTTCGACCGAGGCGCTCGTCGACGTGTTCGTGAAGGCGCGGACACCGAGCGTCATCGAGGCGTCGAGTACCGCGCTCGCGAAGCGGAGCGATCGCGCCGCCGTCCCGCGCCTGCTCGCGCACTTGCGGGTCTCACAGCCGGAGACGATCGGCCGGCAGCGGGTGATCGGCGCGTTGTCGCCGCGTCAGGATCCGCGCGTGACCGAGGCGCTCCTCGGGCTCGTCGAGGCGGGGCAGGTCGACGCGCAGACGATCGGCGCGCTGCACGATCGCCCCGAAGCGCTCGTGCGCCCGCGGCTGCTCGCGCTCGCCACCCACGACGACGAACGCGTGCGCCGCGCGGCGCTCTCGGGTGTGGAGCGCTACGAGGGCGAGGACGTCGCGACCGCGTTGGGGGCGGCGGTCTCGAAGCACCCCACCGACGACGTCGCCTTTGAGCAGCTGCTCGGACAGGCGCCGCCGCTCACGCTCGCGTCGCGCGTCGCGCTGTTGAAGAGCCGCGCCCACGCGCACCGGCACCGTCGCCTGATGCACTCGCTCGACGGCGCCGTGGATCGCGACATCCCCGACGCCGTCGTGCAGGCGACGCAGTTCGATCCGCGGCTCGCGCCGACCGCGCTCGAGATCCTCGAGCGACAGGCGGCGTCCGACTCCGCCGGCGCGTTATTCGCGATCGCAGCGGACGAAGCCGTCGCGGACTCGGACCGCGCGAACGCGGTGCGCACGATCGCAAAGCTCGATCACGGTGAAGCCGAGTCGATGATCCGCCCGCTCGCGAACGACGGCGCGCTCGAGGTGCGGATGACCGCGCGCAACGCGCTCCACGATCTCCGTCCGGAGACGTACCCGGCGTGGGATCCGTACGGGCGCGTCCCGCTGATCGTGGAGGGCGCCGCGTTCGGCGCGGGGATGATGCTCCTCGCCACCGAGATCGCCGACGCCGATCTCTCGCCGGCCTTCACCGGCGGCGTCGGCCTGTTGCTCGGCGGCGCGACGCCCTTCCTCCTCACGCTCGAAGAGGACGTCACGCTCGGCGACGCCGGCTACTTCGGGACCATGGGGCTGTGGGGCACCGCAGCGGGGTACGGGCTCGGCAGCCGCCTCGACGTCTCCCCCTCCACCACGCTGTGGCTCACCGTCGCGGGCGAGGCCGCGGGCATCGCGGCGGGCTCGCTCGGGATGAAGCAGGTGGAGTGGGGCCTCGACGAGGTCGCGCTCGCGAACTTCACCGCGATCGAATCCGCGATCCTCACCGCGGGCGTCACCGCGCTCATCCGGCGCAACGCGGACGATCGGATCGCGTCGTCGATCGAAGCGGGGCTCGTGGGCGGGGCGGTCGGCACGATCCCGATGGCCCTCTTCGCGCGCCGCCTCGAGATCGAAGAGGACCTCCCGCTCGCCGTCACCGCGATGGCGCACGGCGCGTGGCTCGGCGCGTGGCTGCCCGGCGTCATCCAGGACGACATCTCCGGTTCGGACGCCGCCGCGGGCGCGCTCGTCGGGCAGAGCATCGGCTACATCGCGGCGCTCGGCGCCGCGCAGTTCGTGAAGCTCGACGGCGAGGCGGCCGCCTACTCCGGGCTCGGCGCGCTCACCGGCGCCGCGATGTTCGGCGGGCTGGGGCTCGCGCTCGAGGACCAGTCCACACGCACGCGCGTGGGGTTGCTCGAAGCCGGCTCCGCCGCCGGCGCGCTCACGCTCGCGTTGGTCGGTCCTTCGCTCGAATGGAACGAGAACGACACGACGATCGTCACGCTCGCCGCACTCGGCGGCGCGATCGCGGGGAGCCAACTGAGCGTCCGGCTCGAAGAGGGAACGTTCGACGAGGCGAGCTTCCCGGGCGGCATGCTGATGGGCGCCGGCATCGGGACGGCGGCGGGGCTCGTCGCGAGTCAGCTCGTCGACGTGTCGGATCGTTCGCTCACCACGACGTTGGTCGGGACCGGGATGCTCGGCCTCGCGGGGACCGGTCTCGGCTACCTCCCCGGCGATCTCGACGTCCGCACACGGAGCAACATCACCGGCGCCGCGATCGGCCTCGGCCTCGCGATGACGTACCCGCTCTCGGACACGCTACAACTCGAACCCAAGGACTACGCATACGCGGGCGCGGCCGCCTCGCTCGGCGGGCTCTACGGCGCGTTCCTCCCCACGTACTTCTCGGGCGACGACGCGTCGGCGAGTCAGGTCGGCGGCGGCCTCGCGCTCGGCTCCGCGGCGGGCGCGTACTCCGCGGCGATCGCGTCGCACTGGCTCGACCTCTCGCCGAGTCGCGTGGCGGTGACCTCGTTCAGCTCGGTCGCCGCGACCTCGCTCGGCGCGGGCCTCGGGTTGTTGATCCCCAGCGCGTCCGCGGAGACCACCGTGGGCCTCATGCACGGCGCGGGGCTCACCACGTTCGTCACGCTCAGCGCGCTGCTGTCGAACCGAGGCGTGTCGCTCAAGCGGCGCGACCGTCCGGACCCCGGCCGCGAGCTCGTCACCGCGGCGGCGATGCTCGGTGCGCAGGGCGCGTTCCAGGGCGGGCTCGTCCCGTACATGTGGAGGGGCGACGACGTCCCCGCGACCGAAGTCACGGGCGGCGTAATGGTCGGCGCGAGCGCGGGCGCACTCGGCGGGCTCGCGTTGCACTACATCTCGGACGAACCGATCGAGGGCGGTCACCTCGTGGAGGCGTCGCTGCTCGGCGCCGCCGCCAACGGGCTCGGCGCGGGCCTCGGACTCGTCGCGAAGGACCGCCGCGCGGGCGCCTCGCTGATGCAGGGCCTCGGCCTCACCACGTACATCGGCGCGCTCGCGCTCGCGCCCCGCACGAACTACGACGCCGGCGCGCCCGCCACGTTCTTCACGAGCGCGATGACGCTCGGGTGGCTCGGTGGTTGGGCGCCGATGTTGCTCGACGATCCGGAGAGGTCGCAGGTGATCGGCGGTGCGCTCGCCGGGAGCACCGCGGGCATCCTGGGCGCCGTCGCGCTCACCGAGCTCGTCGACGAACGCGACGACGTGGAGATCGTCGCGGGCACCTTGATCGGCTCCGGGCTCGGCGCGGGGCTCGGGCTCATGGTCGATCGCGACGCGCGCCAGGGCACCGTCGCGCTCCTCGAGGCGGGCGGCGCGCTCGGCCTGACCGCCGGGCTCGCGGTCGGACCGTACACGACCTACGACGTCGGCGATCGCGTCCTCTCCGCGTACGGCGCGGCGACGGGCGGCGCACTCGGTGGCTTCCTCGCGCGCACGTGGACGACCGAGACCGTCGACACCGCGGGCGGCGCGATGTTCGGCGCGAGCCTCGGCGCGGCGACGGCGATGACCGCGTCGCAGTTCCTGACGATCGATCCCTACGACGTCGCCGAGATGACCGTGTACACCGGCGCGATGGGCGCGGCCGGCGGCGGCGTCGCGATGCTCGCCGACCTCGACGCGAACGACAGCGCGCTCGCGCTCGAACTCGCCGGCCTCAGCGGCGTATTGCTCGGCGCCGTCATCGCGCCGCGCACCGAGTACGATCTCGGGCAGGTCACGCTCGCCGCGCAGACCGCGGCGATCGGCCTCGCGCACGGCGGTCAGCTCGCGGCGCTCACGGGCCGCGAAGACGCCGAGGTCGGCGGGATGGTGCTCGGCGGCAGCGCGGGCCTCCTCGCGGGGACGCTCGTCTCGCAGGTCGCCGACGTGGGCACCGACCTGATGCTCGAGAGCGCCGTGTTCACCGGCGTGGGTGATCTCTTCGGCTACGGCATCGGTCGCCTCGCGCACGCGGACGACGAACGCGCGCAGCGCGCGTGGCTCGGCGGGCTCGGCCTCACGGCGTACACGCTCGGCCTCGCGACCGGCCCGTTCACGAAGTACTCCGGCGAGGACTACCTCACGCTCACGCTCGGCTCCGGCCTCGGCGCGTGGCACGGCGCGTGGCTCCCCGCGATGTTCCAGGGCGACGGCCCGATCGATCGTGAGCGCATGGGCGCGGGCGCCGCGCTCGGCGTCGCTTCGGGCATGGTCGTCGCGGGCTTGACAACGCAGCTCGCGGACATCTCCGTCGGCACGCAGCTCGAGACCACCGCCGGGTGGGCGGCGGGCTCGGCGATCGGCGCGGGGCTCGGCCTGTTGCTCCCCAGCGTGGATCGCAAGGGGACGATCGGGATGATGCAGGCCGGCGGCGCGCTCGGCCTCGGGACCAGCCTCGCGCTCGCGTCCTCGCTCTCCTACGAGTCCGGCGACGCGATCCTCGTCCCCGCGGGCGCCGCCGTCGGCGCCGCGGTGGGCCTCACGCTCCCCGCGTTGATCCTCGATCCGAACGAACCGATCGACGGCAACCCGCGCGCGGGCGGCGTCCTCCTCGGGGCGGGCCTCGGGACGATCGCCGCCGCGACCGCCGCGCAGTTCGTGGAGATCGACGCGGGCGACGTCTCCGAAGCGACCGCGGCTTCGATGCTCGGTGCGGCGACCGGCCTCGGCGTGGGCATGATGATCCCCGGCTCCGATCGCCGCGGCCGCTTCCTCAGTATGGACCTCATGGGTGTCGCGGGTCTGGGCCTCGGCGTGTGGCTCGCGCCCAAGGTCAGCATCGACGAGGACGCCGCGTGGTCCATGGCGCTCGGCAGCTCGCTCGGCGCCGTCGCGGGAGGTTTCACGCCCTCGCTCTTCAACGGCCCCGAGCTCGGCGACGTCCCCGGCGAACAAGCGGGCGGCGGCGTCCTCGCGGGCGCGGGGCTCGGCGCCGCGACGGGGCTCCTCCTCGATCATACGCTCGAGCTCGACGCGACCACGCGCGAACACGCCGCGTACGGCGCCGCGGTGAGCGGCCTCGCGGGGACCGGCTTCTCGATGCTCGCGTCCGAAGACGACCGTGTGTTGAGTGTCGTCGGACCGTCGCTCGCGATCGCGGGCGCGTTCGCGGTCGGCGCGACGAGCCGACACGCGTCCTACAGCGCGGGCGATCTCGCGCTCGGCTCGGCGTACGTCGGCTACCTCACGTGGCACGCGATGGGCCTGACGTTGCTGGTGGACGGGACGAATCGCCAGGCCGCGGGCGTCGCGATGGGGACCGTCGGGCTCGGCGCGCTCACCGGCATGTACCTCACGCCGTACATCGACCTGTCGATGTCGGATCTGTTAATGCTCACCGCCGGCAACGTGTGGGGCACGTGGATCGGCGGCTGGGGCGGACAAGTGCTGCGCGAGCAACTCGACGGCGACTACGGCGGGCGCCGCGGCGCCGGCCTCACGCTCCTCACCTCGGTGCTCGGTTCGGACATCGGCCTCGCGGTGACGGGCATGGTGGTCGGCGGCATCCTCGACGTCGAACCTACGCGCTTCGCGGTGATCAACCTCTCGGGCCTCGGCGGGATGATGATCGGCATGCTCGCGGCCGGCGCGCTCGACGACGAACCGCTCCGCACGGGCAACGTGCTCGGCAGCCTCGGTGGCCTGGTCGCCGGCGCGGTGATCACTTCGTTCTTCGATTGGAAGTCGTCGCCCACGTGGGACGAGCTCCTCGGCGACGAAGAGAAGAAGGCGGCCGCGGAGGTGAAGCAGCCTTCGGGCAAGAGCGCGCTCGGCATCACCGAGTGGTTCCCGGGCGCGCGCATCGAGCCGACCGAGGACGGCGCGGGCGAGCGCTACATGTTCACGATCGGCGGCATGTGGAACTGACCGCGCCTGCCGTCGGGGACCACGTCCGATGAGCGGGGCGGGCTGCCACGAGCGAGGCTTCGTGCGTCGCTTCGAACGCGCGCGCGTCACTTCGAGTCGTCGGCACGAACCCTGCTCCGTAGGACCGTCGATGGTCGGACTCCTCGTCGAAATCGCTCTCTGGATCCTGGTCGGTGCCGCGT
>JAUHYN010000422.1 GCA_030426505.1 bacterium
CGCAGTGATCGGCTCCCGCATTTGGGACTGCCAGCATAAATTTCGCATTATCATCGGCCCGCTCAGCTATGCCGACTATCGCCGGTTATTACCGGGTGGCGACAGTCTTAAACGCCTGGTGGCCCTGGTGCGCAATTATCAAGATGACAGTCTGAGCTGGGATCTGAAATTGATTCTGAAAAAAGACGAGGTACCCTCTTTGCAGCTGGGTCAGGCCGGCGAACTGGGCTGGACCAGCTGGTCGACAACGCGTCCTCTGGAACAGGACGCCGACGACCTTGAACTCGATGCCATGCATTACGCAACTTCTTGAAAAATTTATTATTATAGTGCCTGCAGCAAGCTGCGGGGTATTTGTGAGTTACACCACCAGCGGGTTCCCACCGTCGGGAGAGTTTCATGTCGGAAATCAGCCGTGTCGCCCTGTTCGGAAAATTAAACAGCCTGAGCTATCGGGCCATCGAAAGCGCCACCGTGTTTTGCAAAATGCGAGGCAATCCTTACGTCGAACTCGTGCACTGGTTCAACCAAATTCTGCAACTGGAAGACTCCGATCTTCACAAAATCGTAAAACAGTTCAACATCAACCCGTCACGATTGGTCAAAGACATGACCGAGTCGTTGGACAAACTGCCGCGCGGGTCTACATCCATCTCGGATCTTTCCTCGCACATCGAAGAAGCCGTCGAACGTGGTTGGGTCTACGGAACATTGATGTTCGGAGAATCGCAGGTCCGGACCGGCCACTTGGTCGTCGGAATGCTCAAGACGCGGAGCTTGACGCACGCCTTGTACGATATCTCGAAAGAATTTGAAAAAGTCAAACTCGACACGCTCACCGACCGGTTCGACGAAGTCGTCAGTGGGTCACCCGAAGAATCTTTGCATGCCAGCGACGGATTCCAAGTCGGCGGCGGGGCCGTGCCCGATCTCCTTCGTGGGGCCCTCGTCGTGTGCGGGCGGCGGGTGAAGCGTCGTCGGCCCCTCCTGGGCGGGCTGGACCGCGGCGGCGCCGAGGTCGGGCGGAAGGATCGACGGGTCCGTGGCGCCATCGGGCGCGACCACCACGACCGGGGGCGATGCGTTCGAGGGGAACGGCATCCGCTGGGTGGCCGCGGCGTCGAGCGGTTCGGCGACCAGGTGGACGTCGGTCGAGCCGGCGTCGCCCGTGAGCGCGTCGAGCGACGCGACGACGGCGCGCGCGGTCTGCGGGCGCTCGTCGGCCTTCTTCGCGAGGAGCACCGCGACGACGTCTTCGAGTCCGGCGGCCGGGCGCACGCGACCCGGGCGCTCCGAGAGGTGCTTCTCGCGGATCTGCGCGAGCTTCGTCCCGGTGAACGGCGGGTGCCCCTCGAGCATCTCGAACATCATCACGCCGAGGGAGTAGAGGTCGGCGCGCAGGTCGACGTCCGCGCCGACGATCTGTTCGGGCGCCATGTAGATCGGCGTGCCGAGGAACTGCCCGGTGCGGGTCAGGTACATCTCGTTGTCCTCGTCGGCCATGCGCGCGAGGCCGAAGTCGAGGATCTTCACCTGCTCGTCGGGCGCGTCGCCGACGACCATCACGTTGCCGGGCTTGAGGTCACGATGCACGAAGCCGAGGTCGTGCGCGGCGGAGAGCCCGAGCGCGATCTGCCGCGTGACGCGCGCGACGAACGCGGGCTCGAGCGGACCGCGCGACTTCACCATGCGGCGGATGGTCTGCCCGCGCACGAGCTCCATCGCGAGGAACGTGAGGCCCTGCGGCGTGCGACCGAAGTCGGTGACGCCGACGATGTTCTCGTGCTCGATGCGGCTGATCGTCTGCGCCTCGCGACGGAACCGCTCGGCGATCGTCTTGTTGGAGGCGAACTCGCCGAAGAGCACCTTCACGGCGACTTCGCGATCGAGCACGTGGTGTCGCGCGCGGTAGACGCGCGCCATCCCGCCGTCGCCGATGTGCTGGAGGATGCGGTAGCGATCGATGTCGTTGCCGACGAGCGGGTCGGCCTCCGTCTCGATCAGACGGGTCCCGTCGATACCGCAGAACTCGACGTCCTGCGTGTACGGGGACAAGCACTGCGTACAGCTCCGCATCGGCGCAGACCACGAGCGTAGCGAGCGCGCCGTCTCGACGCGAGTCTGCTACGCTCCCGCCGTGTCCGCGGGCCTGCTCTTGATGCTCGGCGCGAGCGTGGGCGTCGCAGTGACCGATGCGCGCGGCCTCTCGGACGACGACCTCGAGGCGGTCGTCACGGGCGTCGTCGCGTCGTTGGACGCGCGCACCGGCCGCGCCGTGCGGGACAAAGGGCCCGCTTGCTCGGGCGATCGCGCGTGTATCGACGCCGTGCGAGCGCGGACCGCGACGCGTGACGTCGTGACGCTACGCCTCATCGGGGTACCGACCCGCGTGCGTGTCCTCGCGAGCCGGAACGGCGAGGCCCCGCACACGGTCGACGTGGACCGGGCGCAGGAAGGGTGGGGCGCGGCGTGGTCGGGCCTCGCCGAGGCGTTGTTCCCGGCGCCACCCCCCGTCGCGCCGCCGCCGGTCGCGTCGGTCCCGCCGCCGTCGATCCCGCCGCCGCAGGTCGCGCCGCCGGTGATCGTGACGCCGCCGCCCGAGGGCGCCTCGCCGTCCGTCGCGCCGTGGATCATCGCCGGCGCGGGCGTCGCCGCGCTCGCGGTCGGCGTGGGCTTCGGCCTGAGCAGCCGTGGCGCACGCGCGACGGCCGCGAACGAACCCGCCTCCCCGCGGGAACTCGACGACCTGGAGTCCCGCGCGCAGACCCACGGCGTCATCGCGAACGTCGCGTTCGGATCGGCGTTCGTGGCGGGCGTCGCGGCGGTGGCGTGGGTCGTGTTCGAGTAGGGCTGGGAGCAGGAAGCTCTTTGCTTCGGGCTCTCAATCACACAAGCAGTTCGTGTCGTCGACGCACCGGCCGATCAGCATCTCGATCTCGGCGACGTTGTGGGGCGCGTAGAGGTTCGCGCGGATGTCGTCGTCGCGGATGCCCACGTGCGGTTCGAGGTCCGCGAACATCAGGAAGAAGTGGGTGCGGAGCCACTGCGTCTTGATGTGGTCCTTGAGCGCCGCGTTGTTGCGCATCGTCTGGTAGAGCTGCGGGTACTGCGTACGTGCGCGCCGCAAGTAGAGTTGCACGTAGTAGAGGAACGCGACGGCGCCGTCGCGGCCGGAGATGCCGTAGGGCACCTGGTCGGCGATCGCCGCGATCGCGCCGAGGCCGTTGATGTAGCAGTTGGTCTCGTCCAACAACTCGAGCAATCCGCGCGTGCCCTGTTCGCCGGTGAGGTAGAGGCCCGAGTACAGCGAGGTCGAGTTGTCCTCGAGCATCCCGTGGATCTCGGAGCGCGGGAAGCCGTCGACGTCGAACGACAGCGAGTGCTTCAGGTCGTCGCGCAGCCAGTAGTCGAAGTGTCGGTAGAACAGCGAGTGACCGTAGTCCCAGCCGTGCGTCGCCTCGTGGACCTCCGTCATCGACGACTCCATCACGCTGCCGAACGAAGACCGATCGATGAACGAGCCGGTGTACGGATCGTTGCGCTCCGTCCACAACAGATCGTGGCCGGCCGGGTAGCGGCGATCGAGCGCGTCCATGATCGCGCCGAGCGCGTCGCTCGATCGGTAGCTCGCGCGGATGTCGCTGATGTCCGCGGTCGGATCGAACGGCTCCGTGTAGCACTCGACGTTCGTGACCGGCCCGCCGTCGCGCGGCGGCGCGGTCCCGCCGTCGCGCACGACGTGGCCCGCGTCCACGACGCCGCCGTCCGCCGGCCTCCACACGCCGCCGTCCCGGATGGGCGGGCCCGCGTCCCGCGGCAACACGATCCCCGCGTCGAGCTTCGACCCCGACGGCGGCGCCCCCGCGTCGTGATCGGGCGGGAGCTCGAAGATGATCGTGTCGCCACAGGCGACCAGGAACAGGAGCGCGAAGAGGGGTGGGCGCCGAACCATGGAGCACCACTATGCACAATTCGAATGGGGTAGGAGTCGCTCCGACCGTAGACCCGCGTTCGAGGCTCGGCCGCCTCAGGCCCCGGCGCGTGCGGTCGTGTGGCCACACTTCACGCAAGCGGTGGCCTGTTCGAAACACGGCGCGTGGTACGGCGCTTCACACGACGCACACGCGACCCACGCCTCGTCGGCGGCGCGCGCGGCGTCGCAGAGCGTACAGACCGCGTCGTCGGCGATGACGGGCGCGGGGGCCTCCTCGGGCGCCGGGAGCGTGGTGCCGCGGCTGATCGTGTCGACGATCGACGCGAGCCGCTGGCACACCCGCGCGGCGCGCGTGAGCACGGCCGGTTGTTCGATCACGCCGTGCAGGACGAGCTCGAGGTAGCCGCCCTTCGCGATCACTTCGAGCGCGTGCGCGGACGCTGCGCCGCGCACGTCGATCAGATCGAGGATCGCCTCGCGCATGAAGCGCGTCGCCATCGCGGCGTCGTCGGCGCGGATCTCCACGTCGCCGTCCACGCGTTGGATCGGCGGGTACGGCACCTCGGCGACGTGTTCGACCGCGACCGGGATCTCGCGGACGTCCCAGCCGAAGTAGAAGCGAACGGTGTTCGCGATGTCGGGGAGCGTCGCGGTCGCGACCGCGCGGCGATCGCGGACGCCGCGGTGGATGTCCTTCACGACGATCGTCACCGTCGTGCCTTCGATATCGGCGCGGAGTTGGGGCGCGTCGAAGCGCGAGCCGGCCGAGGGGCGCGCGCCGAGATCTTCTGCGACGCCGTCGAGGATCTTCGACCACCGCCCGTGGACGCGACCGCGTTGGATCACGCGCACTGCGTAGCCGCCCGCACCGAGTGCGGCGGCGCCGAGCAGGGCCCACTCGATCATCGCTACATGTACATGCCGCCGTTGACGTTGACGACCTGGCCCGTGACGTAGCGCGCGCGCTCGCTGCAGAGGAACGCGACGGTGTCCGCGATGTCCTCCGGCCTGCCCATCTCGCCCGCGGGGATGGCGGCGAGCATCGCGGTCTTCATCTCGTCGCTGATCGACGAGGTCATGTCCGTACCGATGTACCCGGGCGCGACGACGTTCGCGGTGATGTTGCGCGACGCGAGCTCGCGCGCGAGCGACTTCGTCATCCCGTCGAGCGCGGACTTCGTCGACGCGTACGCGGTCTGACCCACGTTGCCCGTCTCGCCGACGACGGAGCCGAGCATCACGATGCGGCCCCAGCGCGACTTCATCATCGGCCGCGCCGCGGCGCGCGCGAGGTAGAACGCGCCGAAGACGTTCGTCTGGAAGATGCGCGCGAGGTCTTCGTCCTTGTAGCGCATCAAGAGGCCGTCGATGCTGACGCCCGCGTTGTTCACGAGGATGTGCAGCGCGCCTTCTTCTTTGACGAGCTCGTCGACCGCGGCCTTCGCGGCGGCGGCGTCACCGACGTCGAACTTCTTCGCCGAGGCCTTCCCGCCCGCGGCTTCGATGGCGGCGACCGTCTCCTGCGCGGCGGCTTCGTTCGACGTGTACGTGAAGCAGACCTTCGCGCCTTCGCGCGCGAGCCCCTCCGCGATCGAGCGGCCGATGCCGCGCGAGCCGCCCGTGACGAGTGCGATCTTGTCCTTCAGCCCGAGGTCCATCGGGCGCGACTGATACGGCGCGCACGGCGCGAGCGTCAAACGGAAACGCCGGCCGCCTCGAGCTTCTCGAGGATCGATTCGAGGCGCCGCTCCTCTTCGCCGACGTCGAGCCCGATCGCGCGCGCGCCGTCGAGGAACGCGAGCAACACGTTGAACACCTGGAGCGCCTCGAGCTCGTGGCCTTCGTGGTGCTCGTCGACCACGTGCGACACGTGCCGGTACAGCTTCTCGAAGTCGCGGAACGACGCGGTCGGCGGACACTCCGGCAGCGGCCCGGTCGATGCGAAAGACGGCGCGAACACGATGCCCACGCCGGCGAGCGCGAACGCGCGCTCGTCGTCGAGCTTCACGCGAACGTACCGCGTCTGCGTCTGCGGGCTGCGCGCCTCTTGGACGCTGACGACCTGACCGTACGAAAACGTGAGCGTCTTCTTCGAGAAGTTCTCGATGACGGTGATCGGCGCGTTGGGATTCTTCGGATCCTCGACGACGGTGAACGCGAGGCGCTGCCGCTCGAGGAACTCAGCGAGGACCTCCGCCGCGGCTTCGCCGGAGTGTGACGCCGTCATCCGTCGAGGCTCGACAACGCCTTCTCGAGCGAACCCGGATCCGACACCGGCTTCACGCCGAGCTTGCGATCGATCCGACGCGCGAGCCCCATCAGCACGCGGCCCGGTCCGATCTCCAGCGCGTTCGTCTCGCCGGCCGCGACGAGGTGCTCGACGATCTCGACCCACCGAACCGGCGCGACGACCTGCTCGACGAGCAACGCCTTCACGCGTGACGCGTCGTCGTTCGGCTTCGCCTCGACGTTCGTCACCACCGGCGCCGACATCGGGTGGACGGTGATCGTCTCGAGCTCCGCCGCGAGCCCGTCCGCGGCCGGCTTCATGAGCGGCGAGTGGAACGGCGCGCTGACCGGCAGTCGAACGATGCGCGCGCTCTCGTGCTTCGCGGTGATCGCCTTCTCGGCGGCCTCGACGCCCGCGACCGTCCCGGAGATCACGGTCTGCTCGGGGCTGTTGAAGTTCGCCGCTTTCACGCCGTCGGAGGCGCCCTCGGACAACGCGACGACTTCGGCGCTATCGAGGCCGATCACCGCGGCCATCGCGCCTTCGCCTTCCGGCACGGCCTCCTGCATGAGGCGGCCGCGCGCGCGCACGAGGCGCACGGCGTCGGCGAAGGCGAGGGCGCCCACGGCGACGAGCGCGGACCACTCGCCGAGGCTGTGGCCCGCGGCGAACGTCGGCTTCAGATCGGGGCGCGCGCTCTGGAGGGCGCTCAGGGTCGCGATGCTGGTGGTCAGGATGGCGGGCTGCGTGATCTCGGTGCGCTTCAACTCGTCCTCGGTGCCTTCGAAGCACACCTTGGAGAGGGCGAAGCCGAGGGCCTCGTCGGCCTCCTCGAAGACGGCGCGCGCGCTGGGGAACGCGTCCGCGAGGGCCTGGCCCATACCGGGTGATTGGCTTCCCTGTCCGGGGAACAAGTAGGTGACCATGCGGGGCCGCGCATAGATCCCCCGGCTCGTATCGGCAACGA
>JAUHYN010000423.1 GCA_030426505.1 bacterium
TCCGTGCAGGAGAGGAAGCAGTAGTTCGCGCCTTCGTGGACGACGCACTGCGTCCCGTCCGCGCAGTCCGCGTTGGTCGTGCAGCCCATCGTGCCGCAGTAGCCGCCCTTGAAGTTGGTCAGACAGGTCTGCTCGTCCGGGCAGTCGTCGGCGGACGCGCACGACGCGGCCGCCTTCGGGTCCGAGCCGCACGCGGCCACGAGGAGGAGGAGCGAAGCGAAGAGCCAGTTCTTCATCGGTGCCCTCGTGCCACGTCGCAGCGCTGTCGTCAGGCCACGCGCCGCGGCCTTCGTGTACCCGGAGTCGTCAGCGCGGTGACCCTAGTCGTCCCAGGTCGACCCAACGGCGGGCCCGCGCGCCGTGGATTCGGCCTGGCGCGCGATGTGCTGAACGGTGGTCACGTGAGCCGAGGACACGTCATCGTCGTACCCCTGCGTGGTGAGGACTGGCGGCCGCCGCTGAACGGGAGCAAGGGCGCGTGGCGCTGCTCGGCGCTGTCGCTCCCCTCCGCGCGGTTCCTCAGGCTGCGCCGCACCGACGGGCGGACCGTCGCCGACGACGCCTACGCCGTGCGCGGCGCGACGATCACCTGGATGGGCGGCACCGAGCCGGCCCCGGGGATCGAGGTCGAGCTGTTGCTCCGGCGTCGCGTCTTCTCCGGCGCGGCGGTCCTCCTCGCGTTCGCGATCGGCGGGGTCGGGGGCGCGTTCGCGTTCGAGCACCGCGCGGAGGTGTTCGCGCGGATGGATCAGGTCGTGGCGTCGCTGCCGATGACGATCGCCGCGGTGACATCGAGCGCCCCCGCGGCGCCGTGACCCAGATCGTTCAGCTCTGCGGGCGACCGATGTCGTCGGTCGGGCCGAACAAGTTGATCGGGATCTCGAGGTACCGGTGCCCGGTGCCGCGCGTCTTCGGGAGGCGGCCGGCATTCACGTTCACTTGGACGCTCTGGTAGATGAGCCGCGGCGGGCGCAGCGTCGCGTCGCGCTGAGCCCTGAACTCCACGAAGTCCTCCTTCGACGTCGATGCCTTCAGTTGGACGTTGTGGAGCTTCTCCGCTTCGAGGGTCGTCTCGTAGCGCAGCTCGCGTCCGCCCGGCTGGTAGTCGTGCCCGACGAAGACGCGCGTCGAGTCGGGGAGCGCGTAGAGGACGTCGTGGACGGAGCGGTAGAGATCCTCGGCGCTGCCGTTCGGGAAGTCGCACCGGCCGGTGCCGTAGTCCTCCATGAACAGCGCGTCGCCGGTGAAGATCGCGTCGCCGATCTTGTACGTCATGCAGGCCGGCGTGTGTCCGGGCGTGGCGATGGCTTCGACCTCGATCGAGCCGGCCGCGATCTTCTCGCCGTTCGCCATGAGCTTGCCGAACTGACTGCCGTCGGTGGCGAAGTCCTCCGGGAGATCGAAGATCCCTTTGAACGTCTCCTGGACGACGGTGATCTTCTCGCCGATCACGGTGGTGGCCTCGAAGCGCTTCGCGAGCAGCTGCGCGCCCGACAGGTGGTCGGCGTGCGCGTGCGTCTCGAGCACGTAGTAGACGTGTAGCCCTTGGGCCTCGACGAACGCGATGACGTCGTCCACGGCCTCGGTGCTCGTCTGGGACGCGAGCGGATCGTAGTCGAGCACCGGGTCGATGATGACGGCGTCCTTCGTGGCTTCGTCGTAGACGACGTAGGTCAGGGTGAAGGTCGGTGCGTGGTAGAACGTCTTGATCGCCATGATTGCGACTCCCTTCTGGTTGCCGAGTAGGACTGCATCAGGCGGGCCAAAGGCTCCCGTTGAGACACTCGGGGCGCGGCGGCGCGCGCGTCACCGATACGTTGCAACCCGTCGCGACGCGGCGAAACGTCAGCCCGCGTCGTCCTCGAAGGACCACGGCTCGGGCGGGGGTTCGAGGCCGTCGAGGAAGCGCTGCGCGGTGGCGAGGATGCGCCCTTTCTCGCTCTCGTCGTTGCGATCCCAGTTGCCGTAGAGGACCCGGAGGCGGTGGTTCGCCTCGAAGCGCTCGCGGTGTCGGTCGAGGAAGTGCCAGAAGAGCGCGTTGAACGGGCACGCGTCCTCGCCGGTGCGTTGCTTCACGTCGTAGCGACAGCCCCCGCAGTAGTCGCTCATCTTGTGAATGTAATTCCCCGACGCGGCGTACGGCTTCGTGGTGAAGGCGTCGTTGGCGTAGACCGCCATGCCGTGGACGTTCGGCAGCTCGACCCACTCGTAGGCGTCCACGAACGCCGCCCAGAACCAGTGCGAGATCTGGAGCGGGTCGATCCCCGCGAGCATCGCGAAGTTGCCCTGCACCATCAGCCGCTGGATGTGGTGCGCGTACCCGTGCCGCTCGACCTGCCCGATGCTCTCGCGCAGGCACCGCATCTCGGTCTGCTCCGGCGCCCAGAAGAAGCCGGGGAGATCGCGCTTCGCACCGAGGAGGTTATCGGTCCGCAGGCCTGGCATCTGGTGCCAGTAGACGCCGCGAATGAACTCGCGCCACCCGAGGATCTGACGCAAGAGCCCCTCCGCGCTCGCGAGCGGCATGCGCCCCGCCTCGTACGCCTCCACGATCCGATCGCAGACCTCACGCGGTGACACGAGGCTCAGGTTGATCGCGGGCGACAGCAACGCGTGCCACATGAACGGCTGCCCCGTGAGCATCGCGTCCTGGTAGCGACCGAAGTCGGCGGCGCGCCCGGTGAAGAAGTCGTCGAGCTGCGCCAGCGCGTCCTCGCGGGTGACGGGCCAGTCGAAGCCGTCGACCTCGCCGAAGCGGTGCTTCCACTTCGCGACGCGCTCCATGATCCGACGCGTCATCGCGTCCGGCTCGTACGCCGTCGCGCGCGGCGGCTCGACGCCCTTCGCGTGCTGACGGTTCTCGGCGTCGAGCGACCACTTGCCCCCGACCGGATTGCCCTTCGCGTCCAGGAGGTAGCCGTAGCGCTTGCGCATGAAGCGGTAGAAGTCCGCCATGCGGAGCTGCTTCTTGCCCTTCACCCACTTCGCGAACTCGGCGCGCGTGAGGAAGAAGTGGCTCCCTTCGCCGCCGTCGTCGTGGCGCTCGAGCGGGACCCCGAACGTGTCTTCCTCCTCGGCGCGATCCAGCGCGCGCGACAGCCCCCACTCGCGCGGCTCCATCGCGACGACCTTCGTCGCGCCACGCTCGCGCACGTGCTGACGAATGCCGTCGACGTACGTCGGCGCATTCACGATCTCGACGTCGTAGCCTTCGGCCTCGAGTCGCGCGGCGAAGTGGTGCATCGCCGACAGCACGAGCACGAGCTTCTTCTTGTGGTACGGGAGCGCTTTGCCCTTCGCGACGGACTCCACGAGCACGACGGTGCCGTCCGCGGGATCGTCGGGGACACACGGCAGCGAGACCGACAGATCCCACGGCGCGACGAAGTAGGCCGGCTTCGACACGCGCCGGAGGTTAGCAGCGACTCAGAGCGGTGTGTCGGCGCCCGTACCGAGGACGCGCGGGAGTCGGAGCACGAACTCGACGCCCTTCGTGTCGACGTCGATCGTCGCGCGAAGCTTCGGCCACTGCTCGAACGCCCACGTCGCCCGGTGGACGGGCATTCCGAGGAGGGGGTCGTCCAATTCGCCCTTCGGCTCCGGCGCGGGGAACGTGACCTCGCGACCGAGGCGCTTCATCACGACCTCCATCAGCGCGTCGAAGTAGTACGGGGGTTCGCGCTCGTGCATCAGCTCGTCGAGCGCCGCGACGCCGAGGCGATCGAGGCGCGGATCCACGAAGCCCGCGAGGAGGCGGAGCGCGAAGAGGAGGTCTTGGTCGGCCGTCGGCTCGTTCACGATCCCGCGCGCGAGCACCTGGAGGTCGTCCGGAGATAGCGCGTACTTCGTGGGTTCGTTCGAGTCGTAGTAGCGGTGGCGGGGGTCGCTCTCGATCGAGAGTTCGTACAGTCCGTGCCACCGTGTCGCGCGGCGCGCGGCCAAGCGCACGAGCCACGAGGTCTCGACCGCCTTCGTCGCGTTCGGATCGAACGAGCGCACCGCCTCCTCGTAGATCTCGAGCTCGTCGAAGTGTGGGTACAGCGTCCCGTAGCTGAGGCCTTGGACGTGGTAGCCCTCGCCGTCGGTGTCGCGCGCGAGGAACACGAGCACCATCTCGCCCTCGACGAAGCGCGGCGGCGCCGGGCAGATCATCCCGATCGAGAACGGGACGCGGAGGGTGTCGTGCGACGGGCCGCGCCACGTCTCGAGGATCTTCAGGTTCGCGTACGCACCCTCCCCCTTCACCAAATCGATCGACTTCGTCTCGGCGACGGCGACGATCGCGCTCTCCTCCGTGAGCATCCGCAGCGTCTGCGGCGGGATCGGGTAGGCGAGCGCGACCTGCGGCAGCGCGACGAGTGTGAGTGCGATGAGGCCCTCGAGACGCATGTCCCGTCCAGACACCTGAGCCCGGGGGTTTTGTTCCCTCAGCTCGAGAGGACGGCGGATTCGACGCGGGCGCCCTCGGCTTCGAGGAGCTCTCGGTAGCTCTCGGTCGCGGCCGCGACGCGTTCGGCGAGGGACGCGGGCGCGTAGATCACGGCCAAGACGGTGTCGGTGTCGTCCTGGACCTTCGACTTCATCGAGTCCTTCACGGGATTGGCACACGCGAGATCGTCGGACGCGCGCGCGACGAGGAGCAGATCCGTCAGATCGATCGACTGCCCTCCCGCGTTGAAGACGAAAGACTCCCCGGCGTGGCCACGCCGGAGGACGAAGGCGTCGTCGTCGGCGCGCCCGATATCGATCAGCGAGATCGGCAGCAGCGACTCGAGCGACACGACGTTGTTGATGTCGACGAGGTTGTTGATCGCCGGGAACGTGCCGGCGTGCGCGGCCTTCAACAGGTACTCACTCGCCGGCTTCCCGCGGCCGGTGGGTTTGTATTTCCCGAAGCGCAGCATGTCGCGGACCGCGCCGCGCAGCGCGCCCGGATCTTCCGGGGCCGCCGCGACGGCGCGCGCGATCCGAGCCGACAGCGCCTCGGACGCGGGCGCGATCTTCACCGCGCGCCCCACGACGAGGCCCGTCGCGAGGCCTTCGACCCGCGACGAGACCGTGATCGAGGAGACGACGGTCATCGCTCCCTCAGGAAGAACGCGCCTTGGCCGCCGGTGGAGAGCCCGTCGAAGCGAATGCACGCGGTGTCACTCCCGGCCGGGACGAGGCGCCCGTCGATGTCGACGATCTTCGTCGCACCGTTCGTCCAGCTCTGCGAGCCGTTGGTGTCGGTGTCCGTGCAGGTCCCGGTCGGCTGGTAGCAATCGAAGAACGCGGCGACGCACGTGTCGTTGAAGCGACTCGACCCGCTGTCACCGCAGAGGCCCGAGCCCGGTCCGGAGTTGGCGTCGGGGCACGTGTCCGCGATCCCGAGGCAGGCCATCGACGACTCGAGATTCGGCACGACGCGGATCCCGCTGCCGTCGCGCGTCGCGGGGAACGTCACGGTCTCGCGCGAAGGGCACGTGAACGTGACGAGGTCTTCCGTCTCGCTCCACACGAGGACGTCGAACTCGGGGCCGCCGCCGCAACCGGCAGCGAGGACGCCGAGGAGGAGCAGTGCGTTGCGACTCACAGGTACCATCCGAGCGGGATCTCCAGCTGCAGCGTCATCGGGTTGCCGTACTCGCACGCGAGGTACTCGCCGACCGTGTTGCCCGCCTCGTCGCAGTCGGGCGTGGCGACCGGGATCAACATGCGGAGCCCGGCGCCGTACACGAACGCGGAGTCGCCGCGCCTGAGGTAGCGAATCGAGGGGGAGAGCGTGAAGGAGGACGACTCGTCGTTGCCTTCGGTGAGGGCGTAGAGGCCGGCGCCGAGGCTCGCCTCGATCGCGTGCTCGCCGTCTTCGTCGAGCGCGAACGTCCAACCGGGGCGCGTGCCGAGGAACAGCGCGAGGAAGTCGCTCGAGCCCTCGCAAAACCCGCGCGGCCCGAACTCGTTGGTCGGGCAGTACACGTCGTAGTCGGGCCCGGTCATGAAGCCCATGTAGCCCTCGACCACGGTCCACGCGAAGTCGCCGAAGTGGAGATTCGCGATCCGCGCCCAGACCCCGGCGCCGCCCGAACCCCCGAACGTGAGCGTGCCGGCGAGCGAGAGGCCGAACCACTCGTCGCGCCCGGCGCGCGACGCGCGCGTGAGTCGGAGGTCCACGTTGCGCTGCTCGTCGCGCGTGAGCGTGAGCTCCTCGCTGTAGTCGACGTACCCGTCGTGCTGGATCGTGACGCGGTGCGGGCGGTCGGCGTCGACGGAGAGGCGCGCGGGCGTCTTGCCCACGAAGCGGCCGTCGACGATCACTTCCGCGCCCTCCGGATCGCTGGTGAGGCGGAGCCCGAACTTCGGTCCATCCGTCGGAGGCGGTGGAGGCGGCGGCGCCGTGGCGGTGACCGCGTCCGGGGAGAGCTGCTTCGCGACGGCCTCGATGGACGCGACGAGATCGTTCTCGGTGCAGCCGCCCTTCGCGGAGGTCGCCTTGTCGGTCGCGGCGATGCGGAGGTCGTAGAGCGTCGTCGTCACGGCGCACTGATCGCCGACCTGCACGATCTGGGTATGGACGATCTTCTGCGCGGCGAGCTCTTTGCCGATCTCGATCTGGCAGGCTTGGTCGTAGCAGGCCTGGTACGAGTCGGCCTTCGCCGCCGCGATCGCGGACTCGATGTCCTTGCGCGGCACGACGAGGTACGCGCCGCCTTCGGTGATCTTCACGCCGAGGTAGTCGGTGAGTTGCGTGGCCGCGTTGGGCGCGAGGCGCCCGGTGGAGTCCTGAATCGGGAACACGGCGACGACGGGGCGCGCGTCCGCTTGGGCCGCGGTGAGCGCGAGCAGGAGGGCCGGTCCGATCACGCTCGGACCCTTAGATCGTCGGGGGTCCCCTCTCAAGGTGGAGCCCGGCGATTACGCACGTGCGCTCGCGATCACGCCGCGGACGTGAGGTTGGTCTTCGTCTCCTCCTCCTCGAGGCCGAGCCGCACGCGCGCGCGGCGTTGGCGTCGCGCCAGCCGCGCGCGCGCGCGTTCGAGCAAGCGAACGTCGAGCGGAGCCCCTCCGATGGCCTGCGGCCGACTCTCCAGAAACGTCCTCATCCACTCTCCATCGCACGCACGCAGGATGGACATGCTCTCG
>JAUHYN010000424.1 GCA_030426505.1 bacterium
GCTGCGTCGGATCCACCTCACCCGCTGCGTACGCGTGGAGCGTCGCATCGCCGAGGTGTCGGTTGTCGGTCTTTCCACCCAACGTCACTTCAGTGCCCCCGCCCCCGCGTCACATTCACGGCGAGATCCGATCGCGACGTGTAGTATGCTCCGGGGCGTGGGGCGAGACGGTCGGGGCCTTCCGAGCGGGTGGGATACCCCCATTCCTGACTCGATTTGGCCGGAGGCGATGCTGTCGGCCCTCCGCCACGACCTCTCCGCGCTCGCGTCCGGGCGCGTCATCGAGACCCTCGTCGCCTGGCAGGCCGACGCCCGCGGCCCGGACCCCGAGCGCGCGGCCCACGCCACCCGGATGCTCGAGGCGGTCGGGCGCGCCCTGCTCCCGGCCGAGCCCGAGGCGCCCGCCGAGGGGGAGGTCTTCGAGTTCGAGGGCGTGACCGCGCTGCCGATGGCGTCGACCGCCCAGGACTCGACCGACGACCACACCGTGGACTCGTTCCAGCTCCCGCCCAAGCCGGTAGGGCTCCGGCGCGAGGCGACCGTCGCGCCCGACTTCGACACACCTCCGACGATGCACGCCGACGACGCGATCGTCGCCGAGGCCGCCTCGGACACCGACTCGCGCGTGGAGCGCCATACCGATACGCGCGCGCCGCGCCACGTGACCACCGGCGCGTCACTGCCGCCGACCCACGGCTTCGCGGACGACGACGAGAAGCCGACCCGCGCCTTCCTCCGCTCCGACACCGGGCTCGACGCGCCGCCGCCGCCCCCGCCGCCGCCGCCGTTGCCGATGGAGGCACGCGCCTCGCCGGTGCGCGCGCGCATCGGGTCGTCTTCCGCGACCATCCTCCCGGACCTCGAGCCGTCGCGCCGCGCGACGCCGTTCGACGAGGACGACAAACCCACGCGCCACATCGATCTGCCGGAGGCGCAGCGCCGCGTCGACGAGGTCGAGCTCGGCGACGCGACCGAGAACGGCGTCGAGCCGCGCCGCGTGACGCAGCCTCCGCGCGGGCGCGCCGCGTACGCGACGCCGCCCGAACACCAGCGCACGCAGATCCCTCGCGCCGAGCTGAACGTCCCGGACGCCGTCGGCCTCGAAGAGCAACCCGAGCAGACCGTCGCGTCGTTCAAGCCCGGCCCGGCGGTCGCCGAGGAAGACGCGACCGAGGCGCTGCTCGACGGCGAGAGCGGCGAGCTCATCGCGCTCCCCTCCCAACCGGATCTCGCGGTCGAAGCCGAGGAGCGCGGACCGAGCCGCCTCGCGCCGAAGCCCGGCGTCATCCGTCGTCGCAGTACCCGCGCGCGGCGCCCGGTCACCGCGCCGCCGAAGCCGCGCGCGGCGATGCACCACGTCCGCGCGCTGTACGGGCTCCTCGTCCCGTTCGCATCGGAGCTGATCCCGCTCCCCTACGAGCGCCGGTCACGCCGCTTCTGGGCGCGCTGGCGCGAGGTCGCCGGCGACCGGGGCGTACGCCGCGAGTTCATCGAAGATCTCCTCCGCGACGCGAAGGACACGCGGCAACTCGTGTGCGCGCTGATCAGCGAGGTGCAGTCCGTGGATCTGAAGAGCGTCCACCGGTTGGTGGAGAAGCTCGAGAGCAGCGGCGACGTCGCGATCGAAGCGCAGCCCGTCGTCTCCGATCGGACGCGCGGTCCGCTCGTCGGCGCGTCCGTCCGCGTCGAAGGCGTGGTCGACGAGGACGCGTGACGGGCGCCCTCGAGGACCTCAGTCGACCTTCCAGTCCTTCGGGAGCGCGATCGTGTACGCGAGGTCCGAGCTCGCCGACTGGTTCGCCGCCACCGCCAGCTCGAACGTGACGAACCCGCGGACCTTGTCGAAGGTGTGGCCCTTCGACGTCGCCGCGTCGAGCGTGACCTCGATGTCCTCGTCCTTGCTCACCGGGATGTGCTCGCGGATCTCGATCTTCGCCTTCGTCGCGGAGCGGTTCTCGATCGTCGTGCGGTAGCGACGCTCGTACCGGCGCGTGCCCCCGAAGAAGCTCGACGTCTGGTCCGCCTCGCGCAGGTCGAAGCGGTCGACGAGGAACGACTCGTCCACGCCGAGCGACAACTCGATCGGCTCGCTCGGCGCACGGTACGTCATCGGCGCGTCACCGACCCACGTGCCGCCCCGGTAGAGGTGGACCGTCCCCTCCAGCAACGGGAAGCGCGCCGGGTTGTCGAACGCGAGCGCGAGGTAGACGTAGCGCGACAACTTCGGCACCGCGACGAGCTGCGCTTCGCCCTTCCCCGTCACGCGATCCACCGGCATCCAGTACGGGCGGCCGTCCGCGCGCACCGTCGCGCGGTGCGGGAACTCGAGCGTGAAAGTGCGGCCGTGATCCTCGAGCGAGACCTTGTCCGGTCCGGCAGCGTCCTTCACGTTGCCGCCGGCCAGGCTCTTGCGCTCCTCTTGCCCGGAGACGAGGACCTTCTCGTCGCCGGCTTCGTGGCCGTCGATGTACAGCGCCGCGGGGAGCGGCGCGGAGCTCCCGAGCCGCGGCTTCGAGGTGGACATCGCGATCTTCGCGTCGGTCCAGTCCTCGCCGGTGGACTGCGTGACGATCGCGCCGACCGTCAGCGAGATCTTGCCCGCGCCCGTCCCGCTCGAAGCCTTCGCGTCGAAGCGCAAGTCGTACTCGGGGCGCCACGTCGCGCCGGGCACCACGTACGACAGCTTCACCGACGGCGCGTTCTCGCCTTCGCACACCACCGCGACGCGCGCCTCGATCACCTCGCGCCCGCCGCCGCCACCGAGGCGGGCGAGCTCCTGCGCGAGCGTGGTGCGTTGGCGCTGCAGTTCGCGTTGCTTCACCCCGCGCTCCACCGACGCGAGGCGCTCGCGCTCGATCTCGGCGACGAGGAAGTCGACCGCGGCCTTCCACTTCGACGCCTCGCCGCGCGGGTCGCGGATCGCCTCGCCGACGACGGACTTGTAGTACGAAGTGAAGCCCTGCGTGGCGCGCGCGCGCTCGTCGCTCTCGGTCTGCGCGTCGTTCAACTCGCGGACCTCGGCGTCGATCGCCTCGATCTGCTCTTCGAGCTTCTTGCGCGCTTCGTCTTGGGTCTCGGTCACGTTCGTGCGCCGACTCGACACGCCGACGGCGCGCGCGCGACCGGTCGCCTCGGCGCGGAGGGTCCGCGAATCGAGCGTCACCGGGAGCGGCGGGAACTCCACCTCCGCGCGGCCCGCGTTGTTGCACGGCGCCTTCGCCGTGCGCGTCACCTCCGCGCGGTCGGAGAACACGGTGACTTCGGTGATGTCGCCGGAGGCCGCGAGGGCCGAGGACGACGCGAGCAGAGAGAGGGTCACGATCGAGTGCTTCATCGGTGGACGCCTCATCGCTGGTAGAGCTGCCAGTTCTCGGGCCGCTCGATCTTGTAGATCAACTCGATGGTCTTCTTCTGACCGGGCTTCAGTTCGACGTCCCACCGCATGAGCCCCTGTTCGTCCGGCCCCTTCGTCTGTTCGGGCTTCGCGCTGACGAGCTGGATCTCGATGTCCTCGTTCGTCGTCTTCGGGAGCGGCTCCATCACCCCGACGGTGACCGCGCGCTTCTTGAAGTTCGCGACCTCGAGCACAACGCGATACGTCGTGATGTCCTCGCGCATGATGACGCCGCTCGTCTCGGTCTGCGGCTCGATGCGGCGCTCGACCTTCACGTCCTCGTCCGCGCCGAGCGGGAGCTCGATGTCACCGCCCGCGCCGGTCGTGGCGAGCGTGCCGTCGCCCGAGAACTGATCGCCGACGAAGATCGTGACCGGCCCGCCGAGGATCGGGCTCTTGCTCTGGTTGGTGACGGTGGCCTCGAGGTACGCGGTCTTCGCGAGCGACGGCGTCGCTTCGTAGTAGGCCTGCACGGGGTGGCGCTCCGCGCCGAGCGGGACGCGCACCTCACGGCCGTCCGCGGGTACTGTCGTCTGGGTCTGCGCCTCGTAGACGTAGTCGAACCCGCCCGCGAGCATCGCGGGGAGCGAGTGATCCGAGAGCCTCACGCGCGGCGGCGGCGACGACTCGTACAGCGCGAGCCCGCGGCGCGAACCGCCCGGACCCGACGCCTGCAACTTCGCATGCGAGCGCACGCTCCCCGAGACGGCCACCGACTCCGACATGATCTCGACCCCGCCGTAGTCGTCCGTGTCCGGCATGGCGGCCGGCGCATCGGCCGGAGCCGGAGGCGGGCGCGGCGACGAAGCACGACTGGGGCGCGACGGCGGCATCTTCTTCCCGGCGACGTACGAACCGTCGGGCCTGACGAGATCGCCGCGGACATTCGCGTCGCCGAAGTCGAACGTCACGGTCTGGTTGGTGACGCGCGACGCCAGCTGGAGCCGCTGCTGGAGGAGCTGGAGTCGCTCGGCGCGGAGGCGATCGCGATCGCTCACGATGGGCTGCGGCGGCGCGAACACCTGCGGGCGCGGGAGCGCCGTGCGCGGGCGGGGCCGCGGGATCATCTCCTTCGCCTCGCCGAGCGTCCACGTGAGGAGCTTCGGGAGCGCGATGTTCGCGCCGGGCATCGCGGTGGAGAGCAACAGCTCGACGTCGCTCCAATCCTCACCGGAGGCCTGCGTCACGCGCGCCGACGTCTCGAGCACGACCTGGTTCTGCGCGGCGAGGTAGCGGAGATCGTACGCGGGCCGCCAGCTCGCGCCGGGGACGGTGTACTCGACCTCGAGCGTGGCGGTCGCGGCGGTCCCCTTCTCGAGGATCACGACGACCTGCTGGAGCTGATTGGAGAAGCCGCCCTGATTGAGGCGCGCGACCTCGGTCTGCAGTGCGATCAACGCCTCACGGTGCTTCTGTTTCTCGGCTTCGAGCTTGCGACGCTCGGCGCGCGCGCTCGCGCGATCGCCGCTGAGGAAGTTCAGCGCGCGCTCCCAGACCGAAGGAGCGAGCGGCGCCCGCGGGCGGCCTTCCCGCTGGGCCTCCGGGACGGGCGCGGCGGGCGTGATGCCGGAGAGGACGCCGAGGCGGAAGTCGATCGCGGCGATCTTCGCGTCCACGCGCGCGATCGCGTCGGTGATCGAGTCGATCTGCTCGAGCCACGCGTCGGCCTGCGGGACGGAGACCCGGGTGCGCGACACCGGCGCGACCTCCACGCGCCACACCTCGGCGCCGCGCGCGGTGACGCGGACCGAACCGGGCGACGTGTTGCCGGGCAGGTCAGGGAGCCTCACGGTCTCGGTGCGACCGGTCATCGGGACCTTCGCGCGCCGCAGCACGGTCGCGCGATCGGAGAAGACCGTCACGCGCGTGATCGGGGCCTCCACGCCGACCGCCTGATCGGCGAGATCGGGGCCAGCGGTGAGTTGGGGGACGGGGGCCGCCGCGAGCGCGGCGAACAGTAGGGGCACGGACATCGTTGAGAACTTCGCTTTCGGCTCGCTTCGGAGCGTTCGGCCCTCGAACGCGCCTCGGCCGCGAAGGATCTAACACGAGGCGGAGAAGGCCGCGTCGTGACCGCCGTCAAATTTCGGCGCGCGTCAGATCCGCCGCTTCAGGACGCCGCTCCGCTCGGCGTGGACGAGGAAGTCCTCGTAGATCTGATCGGTGCGGTGCCGACGGTCGAAGACGCTGCCCACCAGCTCGTTCGCGAAGAACGCCGTGAGCTCGGGCTGCCCGAACGTCTTCACCGGCGACACGAACGGGTTGATCGAGACGACGCACTCCGGCGCGTACACCACCGACTCCTCCGCTTCGATCCGCGGCAACTCGAGCGGTGGCGCCGGGCGCCGATCCGCGATGCGGCGATCGTCGAGGATCGCCGACAGGTCGTTCGCCGCCGCGTCCCGCGGAGTGAGCGGCGCGAGCCCGAACAGCCGCTCCACGAACGCGATCACCGCGGTGTGATCGAAGACCGTGTGCTCGACGTGCCCCTGCTTCACGTACGGACCGGCCGCGAAGGCCGGGACGCGGAAGCCGAGCTGATCGAAGCCGTCGTCCGCGAAGAGATCGGGCGCCTTCGGCGGCGCGACGTGATCGAAGAAGCCGCCGTGCTCGTCGTACGTCACCACGAAGAGGCACCGGTCCCACTGCGGGCTCTTCGCGAGCGCGTCGTACACGGACTGGATGAGGACCTGCCCGGCGAGGGGGTGCTCCGGCGGGTGATCGTCGTTGCGCCCGTAGATCGGCTCGACCATCGTGAAGCGCGGGAGCGTCCCCGCCTCCGCGTCGTCGAAGAACTGCATCACGTCCCGGAAGTTGTCCTGCGGGTACTTGCGCGGGAACAGGAGCGAGAAGCTGATGTTGCCGTAGTAGACGGCCCACGGGACGCCGGCGCGCTGCAGGCGATCGTAGATGTTGAGGAAGCTGTAGTCGCCGCCGAAGTCGTTGCCCTGGATGCCGTTGTTCTGCGCGCCGAGGGTGTAGAAGCGGTTCGGCCACGTGCTCGTCATCAGCGACGAGAACCAACGATCGAAGATCGTGTAGTGTCCGCCGATCCCGTAGTGCGCGGGGAGCGTGCGGCGATCGAAGTAACCCATCGGGCGGTGCCGCTCCTCGAAGCCGTACCGCTGCTCGTGCTCGATCACGAAGCCGTCGTTCTTGCCCTCGTTGAACTGCCGGTGACTCGCGGACCACGAGTGCCGCGGGTCGGCGATGCAGTTCAGGTCCGCGGGGTGGACGTCGACCGCCACACCCGCGACGTCCGGGTTGCTCATCGTGGGGAGGAGGCCGTCGAGATCGCGGCGCCCCTCGAGCATCGACATCGCGCCGTAGTAGTGATCGAAGCTGCGGTTCTCCATCATCAGGAGGACCACGGTGTCGATCGTGTCCGAGAGCGGACGCTCGTCACGACCGCCGCACGCGTAGAGCATCGGCGCGCCGATCGCGCCGCCGAGGAGGTGGAGCATCGAGCGCCGGTCGATCCGGTTCATCGTCGGCGAGCGTAGCGACTCACCGCGGCCGAGTCACCTCACGGGAGGGCGCGGATCCGGTTGAGCTCCGGGGGCGCGAGCGGGTCGTGCTGCGCGAGGTAGTCGACCAAGACGTCGAGGTCGAGCGCGCCCGGCGTGCGGTCGGTGCCTTCGGCGAGGATGCCGCGGTCCGCGAGGTAGTTGTTCACGGTGACGCGGTATCGCCCGGTCGCCTCGACCCGTTTACCGTCGATGAGG
>JAUHYN010000425.1 GCA_030426505.1 bacterium
GTCCCGCTCGCCGTCGAAGGTCAGATCGGGTTGCTCGTGCAGCTCGGCGAGCTCCCGGGCGTGACCGTGGAGAGCGCGAAGGCGCGGCACTACGAACACGGCGGGCTCGCGGCGCACGTGCTCGGCTACGTGAACGAGCTGTCGCCGCAGGAGCTCGAAGAGCGGCGCGACCAGGGCTACCGACTCGGCGACGCGATCGGGCGGCGCGGCGTGGAGAACACCTTCGAGGAGGAGCTCCGCGGGACCGACGGGCGCGAGACGATCGTCGTCGACTCGAAGGGCCGCGCGCAGCAGTCGAAGTTCGCGCGGCGCCTCGACGAGGAGGTCGGCGTCCACATCGAGCCCACGCCCGGCAACCGCGTCGTGCTCGCGATGGACCTCGCGCTTCAGCAGGCGGCGGAGGAGGCCTTCGACGGGCGCGCGGGCGCGGTCGTCGCGCTCGAGGCGCGCACCGGGCGCATCCTCGCGATGACGAGCACGCCGGCGTTCGATCCCAACCTGCTCGCGGGCTACTTCGATCCGAAGGAGAAGAAGCGCCTCGACGACATGCAGGAGCTGAGGCCGTGGCGCTTCCGCGCCATCCAGGACTACTTCGCGCCCGGCTCTACGTTCAAGGTCGTCACGGCGCTCGCCGCGCTGAAGGCCGGCGCGACGAACCGCCACGAGCAGATCCGCTGCCCCGGGGCCTTCCGGCTGGGGCGCACGCGCTTCAGGTGTTGGAAGGAGAGCGGTCATGGGATGATCGATCTCGAGAAGTCGTTCGCGCGCTCGTGCGACGTCTACTACTACACGCTCGGCTCGCGGCTCGGGTTGGATCCGATCGCCGAGATGGGGCGCGCGCTGTCGTTCGGAGACACGACGGGCGTGGACCTCGCCGCGGAGTCGCGCGGCATCATGCCGGACTCGAACTGGTACCGAAAACACCTGCCGGAGGGCTACACGTTGGGCGCCGCCGTGAACGCGTCGATCGGGCAGGGCGCGGTGAGCGTCACGCCGCTCCAGCTCGCCGTGGCCTACGCGGCGATCGCGAACGGCGGCACCGTGTTCCGCCCGCAGGTCGCGCTCCGCATCGAGTCGTACGACGGGCGCGCGGTGCGCGAGGTCCCGCCGGAGGTGGTGCGTACGCTCGACCTCCCGGCCGGCGCGCTCGCGGGCGTGCGCGAGGGGCTGCGCCAGGTCGTGAACGAGCCGTTCGGGACGGCGTACCGCAAGCGTCTAAAGGACGTGCAGGTCTCGGGCAAGACCGGCACTGCGCAGGTCGCGAAGCTCGGCAAGGTCCGCATCCGCGCGTCGCAGATGCCGTGGAAGCTGCGCGACCACGCGTGGTTCGGCGCGTTCGCCCCGTCCGACGATCCGCAGATCGTCGTCGTGGTGTTGAACGAACACGGCGGCGGTGGCTCGTCGACCGCGGCGCCGATCGCGATGCGCGTCGTGCAGGCCTGGCACGACCTGAACCAGCAACGCGCCGCGCTCGACGCGGGGCCGGTGCGGATGGCGGTGATCGACTCGGAGGATCCTTGGCACGCGGCGCACTGAGGCAGGTCGATCGCCCGTTGCTGTTGATCGTCCTCTCGATCGCGCTGCTCGGTCTGTACAACCTCGCGTCGGCGAGTCAGCCGCTCGGCGCGGACCTGCACGTGAAGCAGGGCATCGCGATGTTGCTCGGGACGTTGATGGTCCTCGCGATCGCGTCGGTCCACTACCGCAATATCGAGGGGCTCGCGGTGCCGATCTTCCTCGCCGTGATCGCGCTCCTCGTCGCGACGAGTCTGTTCGGGAAGGTGGTGAACGGCTCGCGCCGGTGGCTCGTGATCGGGCCACTCAACCTGCAGACCTCCGACCTCGCGAAGGTCGCGGTGATCATCATCGTCGCGAAGACGTTCCACAAGTCGCAGTGGGAGGGCGGGCTCACGCTCCAGGAGATCTTCCGCCCGCTCAACGTGTCGCGACCGCTCGTCGTGATCCTCGCGGTCCTCGTGCTGTCGGTGCTCGGCGACAGCGTGAAGCCGCCGAAGCTCACCAAGCAGTTCCGCAACCGCCCGCGCACGGTGCTCCGCCTCCGCGGCGACGCCGTGTACACGGTCGGTCGCGGCGTCGACACCGACGTGCGCCTCCAACACTCCGGCGTGGCGCGCGTCCACGCGCGGATCGAGAACACCGAGGAGGGCGACCGCGTCCTCGAGGATCTGACGAAGCAGTCCGGCGTCTACGTGAACGGCGAACGCATCGAGGGCCGCGTCATTCTCCACGAGGGCGACGTCATTCGCTTCGGCACCAACCAGCGCGCGGAGCTGACGTACCGCGCGTCGATGGAGAAGATCCGCCCGCTGCTCCCGTGGGTCGCGATCGGCGGCTTCCTCTGGCTGATGGCCGCGTTCGCCACGCTCTACCGGCGGCGCGATCTCTCCTTCGAAGCGCTCATCGCCCCGATCGACGTCGTCGCGCTCCCGTGCGCGCTGATCCTCGTGCAACCCGATCTCGGGACCACGCTCGTCGTCCTGCTGATCGCGTTCACGATGATCCTCTACGTGGGCCTCCGCCCGTCGTCGCTCGCGCTTCTGTTCAGCGGCGGCCTCATCAGCGCGACGGCCGCGTGGTTCCTGGTCCTCAAGCCGTACCAGAAGGAGCGCGTCCTCACGTTCCTCAACCCGACCAGCGACCTCGCGGGCGCCGGGTACCACCAACACCAGAGCCTGATCGCGATCGGGAGCGGCGAGCTCGCGGGGAAGGGCCACGGTCAGGGCACGCAGACCCAGCTCTCGTTCCTCCCCGAACAACAGACCGACTTCATCTTCTCGGTGTGGGCCGAGGAGCACGGCTTCCTCGGCTGCATGCTCCTCGTCGGGCTGTTCACCGCGCTGATCCTGCTGTCGCTCCGCATCGCGGTCCGCGCGCGGGATCGCTTCGGCGCGCTCCTCGCGGTCGGCGCGACGGCGATGCTCTTCTGGCACACCGTCGTGAACATGCTGATGGTGCTACGGCTCGCGCCGGTCGTCGGCGTGCCGCTCCCCCTGTGGAGCAACGGGGGCTCGTTCGTGCTGACGACGATGATGGCGGTGGGGCTATTGATGTCCGTGAGTATGCGGCGGCACCTCTTCTGAGGGCCGCGGGGCCTCACGCCGCGAGGTAGCGCTCCGGCCGCTCGCACGACAGGACGCGCCGCGGGAAGTAGCACTCGAACGTCGTGCCCTGACCCGGCGCCGACGAGACCTCGATGCGCCCGCTCATGGCTTCGACCGCCTGCGCGAGGGCGCCCAGGCCCGCGCCGCGACCGGAGGTGTCCGTCGCTTCGTCGCGGGTCGAGAGGCCGTCGTGGAAGAGAGCGGCCACGAGGTCCGCGCGGTCGTCGGCCGGGAGGCCGCGCTCCATCGCGCGCTCGCGGACGCGGGCCCAGTCGATGCCGCGGCCGTCGTCGCGCAACCGGACGACGAGCTCGTCGGACTCCATCGCCGTCTCCACGAGGATGTGTCCGGCGCCGTCCTTGCCGAGGGCGCGGCGCTCCTCGATCGACTCGATGCCGTGGTCGACCGCGTTGCGGATCACGTGGACGTACGCCGACCAGAACCCGCTCCATCGCTCCGCGTCGAGGCGCAGGCCGTGGTCTTCGAGTTGGACCTCGATGCCGCGCTTGTCGAGGCGCGTCGCGACGCGCTCGAGCTGATCCGCGAGGCGCGTGAGGCGGCGACGCGTGGGCTCGAGGCGCCACGCGATCATCTCGCGGGCCACGTCCTCGCGCGGGACGTCGGCGAGCAGGCTGCCGAGCACGCTCCGGAACTCTTGGTCCTCGATCTCGATGTGGCTGTTGTCGTCGTCGCCGACGATCATCTCGAGGCTGCTGCGCAGGCGCGTCCACGCCTCGTCGAGCCCGGCGCGGAGCGCCTCCGGCGGGCGGCCGCCGCTCTCCTTCATGGCCTCTTCGATCTCGTGGCAGCGGTCGGCGATGCGGTGGACTCCGAACACGGCACTGTTGCCCTTGAGCGTGTGGATGACGCGGCCGAGGAGCACGCGGTCCTCGATCTCGTCGGACGCGATCAGCTTCACCTGGCGCTCGCCCTCCGCGAAGAACTCGAGGAAGCCGGCCTTGTCGCGCATGATGCGGTCGAGGAGGTGGAGCACTTCGCGCTGCTCGGATTCGAGGCGCTCGCGCTCGCGCTGGCTCGTCACGTCGGACATCACGACGAGGACGCCGGTCCAGTCGCCGTCGACCGGGCCGAGCGGGCGATACGAGACCTCGATGTTGCGGCCGTTGGCGACGAGCTCGGACGGCGCGAGGTCGAGGTTGCACTCGACGGGGAGGAGGTCCTCTTCGACTTGCTCCCACGCCATGCGGAAGTCGTCGGCGAAGCCGGCGTCGACGCCTTCGATCAGCTCCGGGAGCGTCGCGGCGTCCACGTGGCCGAACCAACGCGTGACCTGCGCCGAGCGTTCGGCGGCGACGGCGCCGGTGCGGTCGAGCGTGAGGAAGCCCTGCTGCACGTTGTCGAGGAGCAGGTGCATGTCTTCGTTGCGCGCGTCGAGCTCGGCGGTGCGGGACTTCACGATCTTCTCGAGGCCGATGACGTTGTCGAAGAAGCTGCGCGCGATGTAGCAGGTCGCGACGGACTCGAGGACCACGAACGCCGCGTGGATCGCGACCACCCACAGCGGTGCGTCGTAGTTGAAGACACTCGCCGGGAGGTACATCCACACGAGGAGGTGGTGGAGCGCGACCGTCACGGCCGCGGTCGCGATGACCATCGGGTTGCCGAACATCGCGAGCATCGCCAGGAGCGCGAAGAAGTAAAAGTGCATCTCGATCTGCACCGGGCCCTGCCCGAAGTGGACGAGGAGCCCGCCCATCAACATCGCGGTGATGCCGTAGGAGACCGAGATGGCGCGCGGGTTCTTGAACGTGAAGTACGCGATGAACGGCCCGACGAGCACGGCCGACGTCAACGCGACCGCGGTCATCGGACCCGTGTCGTTGAAGTAGGCGACCAGAACGAAGATGGGCAGGTGCAGCGCGAAGAACCAGAGCGCGACCCGGTTCATGCGGGCGAGGTAGTCGGATTCGAACCCGGTGATTTCGGAGGGCAGGACGACGGCGTCGACGATCTTTCGGAACATCGCCAAGGTAGATCGGCGGTCAGTACTTGATCTTCAGCGGATCGAGCACGTTCTGCAGTTCGAGGCTCACCGCGCAGCCGAACAGCGGGAGTTCCACCGTGTGGGACGACTCATCCCGGATCGATTCGAGGATCGCGAGGTCGCGGATGTCGGGCCCCTGTTTCCTTTCGGTATAGCCGCCCGCGTAGCGGATGCGCCGCGACGCGTCCTGCACCAGCATCAGCGGCGCGGCTTCGATCCCGTAGTCGTCGCGAAGCGCGTCCGGCGTCACCACGGTGACGGGGAAGCCGGCCTCGGCCGCGCGCGCTTCGATCGCGGCGTCGGCTTCCACGAGGAGGATGACCTCCGCGACGTCCTTCGGTCGCGCGCTCGAGAAGAGGTGGTCGAGCACGCGCACCGAACACGGACAGCTCGAATAGAGGACGTGAGCGGCGAACCACTCGGCGCCGTCGGGGCGGAGCCGCTCGAGCTGCGCGGCGACGCGCACGTCGGACGGGGACGGCTTCGGGAGCGTGTACCAGTGGCTCGCCATCAGCGTGCCGGCGCCGACCGTACAGAGGACGAGCCAGGTCGCGAAAGCGATGCGGACGAGCCAGGGCCTCACATCGAATCGAGTTCGACCTCTACGCGGCCAACGTGAATCGGAGTGTCTCGATTCGTGACGCGATCAGCGATCCCAGCGCGCGATCCAGGCGGGCATCACGACCATCGCCGCGATCAAGCAGGTCAGCTCGCCGAGGATCGCGACCTTACCGAACGAGATCAGCGCGCCGTTGCGCGCGAGGAGCAGCGACCCGTATCCGATGATCGTCGTCAGCGAACACAGCACGACCGCGCCGCCGGTCGACGCGACGGCCCGCTCGATCGCCGCCGCGGGCGGCGCGCCCTCCTTCTCGATCAGGTGTCGCGAGAAGATGTTCACCGCGTAGTCCACGCCGATGCCGAACGTGATCGGGAGCGCGATGAAGTTGAGGAAGTTGATCTTGAGATCGAAGATCGCGAGCAGCGCGAACAGCCACGCCACGCCGAGCAGCAGCGGCGTCACCACGAACATCACGCGCCGCGGTCGCACGAACACCACCGCGCACAGCAGCAGCACCCCGAGGAACGAGTAGAGCGTGGCGCGCGGCCCATCGTGGGAGACGGCGTCGACCATGTCCGTGTAGATCACGAAGCTCCCGGACGACTCGACCTTGCGCCCGTCGGACAGCGGGATCGCGCGCAGCACCTCGGCGACGCGGCGGATCTCGTCGGCGTGGTAGAGGTTCAGCTTCAGGTTCGGGAGGACGAGCACGACCAGCCCCTCGCGGCCGTCGAGCTCGCGGAAGTCCGCGCGGATGCCTTCGGGGAGGTCGCCCTCGGTGAAAGGCTCGAGGTCGGCGGGCGGCCGGTGGGCGCGGGCGACTTCGGCTTGGTCGTCGTCGAGCTGCGCGATCAGATCGTCGGAGAGGAGATCGCGGATGCGCTCGAGGACCTCGAGTTTGTCCTCCTGGTTCCCCGGCACCAGCGTGCTCAGGGCGTCGACGTTGGTGATCGGGCTCTTGTCACCTTGCTCGTCGATCACCTTCATCAGCGCGTCGACGATCTCGGGGACGTCCGACTTCTTCTCCGCGATGATCACCTGCGGCGCGAGGTACCGCCCGAAGATCTGGTCGACCTTCTTCTCCCAGTACGCGGCGCCCTTCTCGTGCGTCCCCGTGTTGCGGAGCTTCTCGAAGTCCTTCTCGAGCGGGTCCTCGAGGAACACCGCGGTCACGATCACCGCGGCCACGCCCGTCACCAACCCGAACCACGCGAGCGGCCGGCTGTTCTTGCCCACCCAGCGGGCGGGGAGGGCGGCGAGCCGTCCGGCCTCGTACAGGCGGAACCGCTCCTTCTTCGGGTCCATCGGCCACTTCCGCTCCACGAAGACGATCAACGGGGGCAGCACGACGAACGTCGCGATCCAGCAGAGCACCATGCCCACGCCGCCGATCACGCCGAAGTGTTTGAAGCCGAGAAAGT
>JAUHYN010000426.1 GCA_030426505.1 bacterium
GTCAGCTCGTGCAGTGCGAGGCGGTCGACGTACGTGGCGTGCAGGGCGTCCTCGCTCGGGCTGTCCGCGATCGTGACGTTCTCCACCGTGACGTCCGCGGTGTCGAAGATCGCGATCGAGCCGCGCTCGAGCTCGACGCCGCCGAGGCGCGAGCCCGCCGTCCGCGGGCCGCGGAGGACCAGATCGCCGCCGCGGATCCGGATCGGCCGGGACGCGTCCCCGCGGAGATCGACTGGCCCGTGGAACGTGGCGGTGCGATCGATCGTGAGCTCCGTGCCCGGCGCCACCACGACGGACTCGTGCGCGGCGTACCGGCGGGCGAGCTTCGCGCGGCCCTCGAGGCGGACCACCGTCGGCCTCGGCTCCGCTTCGAAGCGCCACGGGTGCGGCGACGCCTCGCCCGCGGCGAACGTGGGGACGGCGTCGATCGGGTCTGCCGGTGCGTTCGCCAGTGCCGGGCCGCCGGCCTCGACGCGCCGGCGGGTGGAGGCGCTGGTGACCAGGCTCTCGAGCTCGACGGTCACGGCGGCGGGGGCGCCCGCGCCCGTGCGGACGAAGTACCGGTACACCCGGGGCCGGCGCTCGATGCGGACGTCGCCGGCCACGTCCTCCTCGCCGACCTCCACGAGCACCGCCGCCGAGGTGAGGCGCGACCGCGCCCAGGGGCGAATCGGCGCCTCGCCTTCGCCCGCGGCGACGCGCGGGTCGCGCTCCGTGAGCGCGCCGTCGTCGTCCTCGTCCGCGAAGATCTCGACCGGGCCCGCGGCGCCGGCGACCGCGAAGCTCTGGACCTCGACGGCCTCGAGATCGGCGACTTCGATCGCGAGCGCGAACGCACCCTCGAGTTCCGTTCCACTGAAGCGAATGCTCCGGGACTCGAGCCGGTCGCGGAGGTAGCGGCTCCGCCGCGCGAACGTGGAGAGCTCCGCGCGCGAAGCGGTGAGCCAGCGCCCCACGTTCATCGGCCGCAGCATGAAGCGGTGGAAGCGCGTCGCGCGGGGGAGGAGCTTGTAGGCGTCCCAGTACGGGTCGGAGCGGAGCTCGGGGAGCAGCGCCTCGAAGCGGCGGTCGACGTCCTCGCGGATGCGCGCGACCGAGGCCGGACCGTCGAGCAGGCGCTGGACGTGACGATCGCGCCGCCACAGGTAGTCCGGGAGCGCCTTGAGGCGGAGCTGGATCGGGTTCTCGGCGCGCTCGAGGAACGGCTCGTGCGAGAACGCGCGGAAGTCGCGCGCGATGGGTTCGAACTTCTCGCGGTAGGGGTCGTAGTAGAGCTTCTGGTTGGAGGCGAAGTCGTGTTGGTCGCCGCCGAACACGACGTCGATCGCGTCGAGGAGCGCGAAGCGTTCGAGGTCGAGGTGGGCCTCGGCGTAGGTCGCGAAGTCGCGGTGCGAGGCGTTGGCGATCGTCTCGAGGAGCTCGCCGATCTCGCGGTAGTCCTCGCGCTCGGCGTCCGAGGCCGCGCCGAACTTGCTCCACCCGGCGTGCGGCTCCGCCTTGCTCTTCTTCGCGAAGTCGCCGGAGTAGAGGCTCCCGGGCATGCGCTGCTGGCGGCGCAAGAGGCCCTCGTCGGGCTGCGCCTCGAATCGATAGACCCCGAGGTCCGCGTTGTTCACGTAGACGCGGACCGGGTGATAGGCGGGCGTGAGGAGGCCGCCCTCGCGCGCGAGGTCGAGGATGACGGACTCTTCGAACCCGAACGGCGTGACGTCGTTCAGCAGGTTGAAGACGCGAACGCCATCGACGAGATCGCCCTTCTCGGCGCGCACCTTCATCGACTTCTGAACGCCGAGCGCGTTCCAGTGGCGGCGGCCCTGGTGCCGCACGTCGACCTCGTGGATGCGGCCGTCCTTCTTGAGCGCGGCGCTCACGTAGCGGCGCTTGCCGGTCGAGCGGGCGTCCTCCTCGAGGATGGTCAGGCCCTTCGAGGGGATCGCGAGCTGGAAGGTGGGCAGCGACGAAGGGTTCGGCGGGGGCGGGAGTGTGAGGCGGCGCGCGTGCCGGGAGAGCTCGTCGTGGACGAAGATCTGGAGGAGCTCGGCGTCGAGCGCGACCTTGGCCTTCACGTGCCGGCGGTAGCGCTCGTAACGGGCGTACCCGGACCACGTGTACCAGGCGACGGCGAACAGCACCGGCAGGCTGAGGACGAGCGCCGAGGAGAGGCTGATCCGCAGGATCCGACGCTGAAGGCGCAGCGGGCGGCGCCGTACCGAGAAGGTCCTCAAGGATCTCGGATTGTCCCGTTCGACCTCGGCGGGCGCAATTCGAAAGTCGACACACACCCGACGCGCGGCCCACCATCCGCTCCGTGAGCAACCCCCTCCTTTCGGACCGCGACGTCGCTTTCATCCTCGAGCACCTGGTCGACCTCGATCGCCTGTTCGCGCTGCCGTACTTCTCCGATCACTCGCGCGAGACCGTGCAGCTGTACCTCGAGAACGCCCGGCGCCTCGCGCGAGAGGTGTTGTTCGAGGGCTACAAGGCGACGGACGAAGAGGCCCCGAACCTCGTCGACGGCAAACTCCCGCTGCACCCCCAGATGCACCGCGCCGTGAATGCGTTGGTCGAGCTGGGCGTCGTGACCGCCACGCGCCCGTTCGAGATCGGCGGCGCGCAGCTCCCGGCGACGATCGCCTGCCTCGCCGAGGCCTACCTCATGGCCGGCAACCTCTCCGCCACGGCCGGGTTGGGGCTCACGACCGGCGCGGCGCGCTTGATCGAGAACTTCGGCTCCGACGAGCTCAAGGCGAAGTTCATGGATCGAATGTATTCGTTCGAATGGACCGGGACGATGGCGCTCACCGAACCGCAGGCCGGGAGCAGCCTCACGGACGTCGAGACCTCCGCAACGCCGACCGACGGCGGGCACTTCCTGATCCGCGGCAGCAAGGTCTTCATCAGCGGCGGCGACCACGACCTCCGCGAGAACATCGTCCACCTCACGCTCGCGCGCATCGCGGGCGCGCCCGCTGGCATCAAGGGCGTGTCGCTGTTCGCGATCCCGAAGCGCCGGGAAGAGGGCGGGGCGCTCGTCGACAACGACTGCACCACGGCCGGCGTCTTCCACAAGCTGGGGTGGCGCGGCCTCCCGAGCATCGCGCTCAACTTCGGCGAGAACGACGACTGCCACGGGTGGCTCGTCGGCGAGCCGCACCGCGGCATCCGCTACATGTTCCAGATGATGAACGAGGCGCGGCTGATGGTTGGCGTCTCCGCGATCGCGACGGCGTCGGTCGCGTACCAGCAGGCGCTCCAGTACGCGAACGAGCGCCCGCAGGGGCGGCGCCTCGGGGACAAGGACCCTTCGAAGCCGCAGATCCCGATCGTGGAGCACGCGCAGGTGAAGCAGCTGCTCCTGAAGCAGAAGGCGATCGTCGAGGGCGGGCTCGCGCTCGTCGCCAAGACCGCGTTCTACGCGGACCTCGCGGAGCACCTGCCGGACGAGGACGCGAAGCGTGAGGCCTTCCTGCTCGTCGATCTGTTGACGCCGGTCGCAAAGAGCTTCCCGGCGGAGCGCGGGTTCGAGGCGAACACGCTAGCGATTCAGGTCCACGGCGGCTACGGCTACACGAGCGAGTACCTCCCGGAGCTGTACTGGCGCGACCAGAAGCTCAACTCGCTGCACGAGGGGACGACGCAGATCCAGGGGCTCGACCTGCTCGGCCGCAAGGTCGTCCAGGACGGCGGCGCGGCGCTCCGCCTCTTCGCGACCGAGATCGAGGCGACCGTCGGGCGCGCGAAGGCGGCCGGCGTGGAGGCCGCGTGGTGCGACGCCGTCACGACCGCGACGGGTGAGATCGCCGAGCTCACGATGCACCTGGGCGCCAAGGGCCTGTCGGGTGACCTCGACGGGATGCTCCTGCACAGCGCGAACTACCTCGAGGCGTTCTCGAACCTCGTCGTGGGGTGGCTGTGGCTCGAGCAGGCCGCCGCCGCGAAGCCGAAGGCCGGCACGGACGGCTTCTACGACGGCAAGCTCGCCGCGGCGCAGTACTGGCTGACCTCGGAGCTCCCGAAGAACACGCTGCTGGTTCGCCTCGCGAAGTCCGGCGAGGACTCGTTCGCGAAGATGCAGCCCGACTGGTACTGAGCCGCACCCGAGGGCGCGGTACACTCTGCGCCACCTTGCGCCCTGTCCTCGTCGCGGCCGCGCTCGTCGCTACGCTCTCACCGTCCCTCGCTCGCGCGGAGGGGCTCGACGTCGCCCAGTGGCTGCGCCGGCCCGGCGTGAAGCTCCTCGCGGTCGAGTTCTACGCGACGTGGTGCAAGCCGTGTATGGAGGCCGTCCCGAAGTGGAAGGCGCTCCACGAGCGGTACAAGGGCGACGGGCTGCGGCTGATCGTCGTCGCCACGCAGGACCCCCAGGGCGGCTGCGTGAACCCGGGCTGGAACCCGGACGCCGTCGTGTGTGACGACGAGGGACAGCTCGCGGAGCGCTTCGGCGCGAACCGCTTGCCGACCGCGTTCCTGTGGACCTGGCAAGGCGGCTTGCTCGTTCGGCAAGAGCACGTCGACGCCGTGGAGCGCGCGGCCGAGGCGTGGCTGAAGAGCACGCCGCGCGTCGACGTGGGCGTGACGGATCTCCCTCGCGGATCCGGGATCTCGAAGTCGAGCCTCGAACAGATGGTGCGCGCGCGGCTGAGAGACGAGGACAAGTTGGTGGTCGTCGCGAGTGACGCCGAGCGCGCGCAGCTCGACGCGATTCGTCGCCGGTCGTTGTCGGCGCGCTACGATCAGTCGTCCGCGTGCGAGATCGGGATGGAGCTCTCGGCGAACTCGCTCCTGCAGGTCTCCGTGACCTCCGGGCGCCGCCCGTTGCTGCGGCTCGGGCTCCTCTCGGCGGAGCGCGGGTGCCTGATCGGGAGCGCGGTCGTGGACTGGAGCGCGTCGAAGCCGGCCGTCGCCGTGGCGGAGGGCGTCGCGGAGCTGATGTCGAAGCTGCGGTCGGAGCCGAGGATGCCGTGGCTCGCGGACGCCTCCGGGAAGACGACGAAGGCGCTGTCCTCGTACGAGAAGATGGCGCGCGAGCTCGAGGCCGCGAAGGCGCGCACGAAGCGCCTCGAGGACGCGTGGCGGGTGGTGAAGGACTTCGCGGGGACGCGGTCGATCGCGGTGGAGCGACGCGTGGCGGCGGTCGAGGGCTTCCTCGCGGACTTCGATCGCGACAACCCGCACGAGGCCGAGGCGCGCGCGTTGATTCGAACGTTGCGACCCGCGCCGCCGCCGCCGCCCGTGGCGCGACGCGACCCGCCGCCGAGCGGGGCCGGCTTCGACCGCGACGGGGACGGCATCGTCGACCAGGCCGATCGCTGCCCGACCGAGCCCGAGGACCACGACGGCTTCGAGGACGCCGACGGCTGCCCCGATCCGGACAACGACCGCGACGGCTTCTCGGACGCGGTCGACAAGTGTCCCGGTGAGCCGGAGACGAAGAACGGCTTCGAAGACGACGACGGTTGTCCGGACGAGGCGCCTCGGCGCGTGGTCGTCCAAGAGAAGCGCCTCGCCATCACCGAGAAGATCCAGTTCGCGCAGGGCCGCGCCACGATCCTCACGAAGAGCTTCGCGAAGCTGAACGAGATCGCGCGGCTCCTCCAGACGCACGAGGAGATCGAGCTCCTCCAAGTCGAAGGGCACACCGACAGCCACGGGAGCGCGAAGCACAACCTCCGCCTCTCCGAGCAGCGCGCGGCGTCGGTCGTCGAGTACCTCGTCCGGCGCGGCGTGAACCGCAAGCGCCTCGTCGCCGTCGGCTACGGCGAGGAGCGCCCGATCGACTCGAACCGCACCGCGGAGGGCCGCGAGCGAAACCGTCGGATCGAGTTCATCGTGAAGAAGCAGCGCTGACCGCTCACCGCAGCCGCCCCTCGCGCGGGCCCTTCACCCGCCACAGGAACTCGAAGTCGTGCGCCTTCTTCTCCCACCGCCACTCGCGGGGGAGCTCCGGCCGGAGCGTGGGTGGGGGCGGCGGGGCGTCCCGGGTCACGAAGCGGGCCGCGAGGGCGTCCGCGAGCCCCAACACGAGCGCGAGGGCGACGAGGAAAGCAGCGAGGCGAGGCAGGATCCGAGGCATGGGAGCGTCTCCTTTCGCGCTCTAGATTCGCGGAGTGGCTGTGGCCTGAACAGATACAGATTGTTCGAAATGTGACCTGCACAGATTCCGATCGTTCGCGTAGGCTCTTCGTCGTGTCGAGCACGGACGCCTTCCTCTACCAGCAGGTCCTCGAGACGGTGCGCGGTCGCATCGAAAGCGGCGCGCTCCGCGTCGGCGACAAGCTCCCGTCGCTGCGACGACTCAGCACGGAGATGGACGTCAGCGTGCCGACGATCCGCCAGGCGTACGTGGAGCTCGAGCGACAAGGGCGCGTGGAGGCGCGCGCGAAGTCGGGCTACTTCGTGCTGCCCGACACCAGCAAGGCGTTGGTCCGTCGTCGCGCGCGGGCGCAGGCGCCGACCGTCGTCCGGTGCTGCTCGCTGATCGACGAAGTGAACGCGGGGACGCAGCGCCCGGGTGTGCTCGCGCTCGGCACGGCGAATCCGTCTCTGGCGCTGCCCGCCACGAAGACGCTCCACCGCGCGATGAAGCGTGTGATGAGCCGCGCCGAGGATCACACGTTGGGCTACGCGCCGACGAACGGCGACGCGGGGCTGAGGCGGCAGATCGCGTATCGCTATTTCACGCAGGGCGGCGCGATCGATCCGGACCAGATCATCATCACCAACGGCGCGCAGGAGGCGCTGTCGCTCGCGCTCTCCACACTCGCGAAGCCGGGGGACGTGATCGCGGTGGAGAGCCCGTCGTACCACGGGCAACTCGAGTTGATCGAAGCGCTCGGGATGCTCGCGTTGGAGATCGAGACGTGCCCGGAGGAGGGCGTTCAGCTCGATGCCCTCGAAGAGGCGTTCCGCACGCACCGCGTCGCGGCGTGCATGTTCTCCTCCGCGATCAACAACCCCCTCGGATCGCGGATGCCCGACGCGAAGCGCCGCGAGCTCGTCGCGCTCTGCGAGCGCCACGACGTGCCGCTGATCGAAGACGACGTGTACGGCGAGCTCACGTTCGACGGCGAGCGCCCTCACCCCGCCCAGCTCTTCTCGAAGA
>JAUHYN010000427.1 GCA_030426505.1 bacterium
CTCGTTCTTCTCGCCGAACAGGTGATCCACGCCGGGATCGGCGATCACCTGTGACATCCACGTCGCGGTGCCATATCGGAAAAGCGCGGGCCCCTCGAGGCCGTACGCCTCCTCGAAGTCGTGGCAGTTGCCGCACTCGTGGGCGTCCACGAGCTCCATCCCCGGGCGCTCGTCGGGTGGCGGCGCGTCCGGGTCGCGCTGGGCGTAGACGAAGTCCACGAGTGTCGAAATCTTGGCATCCGACAGCTCCGCATAGGACTCCATGCCCTCCACCTTGGTGCGACCGTAGAGCCGCGGGCTGTCCGGGTCGCGGAGCACCTGACGGATCCACGCCTTGCTCGCGTAGGCCGTGAGGTCCGGGCCCTTCGGCTCTTTCGGCCCCTCCCCTTCGAGCACGTGGCACGACAGGCACTCCCGTCGGAACACACGCTCGCCTCGGGTGAGCGGGTCGGTCTGCATCATGTACGTCGCGCCCGCCGTCGGGACGCCGGCGGCGGCGAGCTCCTTGGCGCGCGCGGCCTCGCGGTGGGCGACCTTCTGCTGCGCGGCGATGGTCGGGTCCTGGGCGTCGTGGCGCTTGGCGAGCGCGGTGAGCAGGACGACCACGCCGAGCCCCGCGCCGATCGCGGCGAGGAACGGCGCGCGCTTCGCGAAGCGACGACTCGGGCCGCGGTCGAGGAACGGGAGCACGACCAGGAAGGTCGCAACGGCGCCCGGGATGATCACCGTGCCGACGACCTGTAGGGGGCCCTCGAAGTACTTCAGGAGCTGGAAGAGGAAGAGGAAGTACCACTCGGGCCGCGCGATGAAGTTCGACGCCGGATCCGCGGGCGCCTCGAGCGGCGCGCCGAGCTTCGCACCCATCACCACCACGACGACCACCACGACGAAGCAGAAGACCGCGTCGTAGAAGACCTGCTTCGGCCAGAAGCGTTCGGTGCGCTTCTTCGCCTGCTCGCTCGACATCGTGGGCGCGTAGGTCACGCCGTGTTTTCGGAACAACGCGATGTGCGCGCCGAGGAGCGCGAACGTCGACAGCGGCAACACGATCACGTGCAGCGCGTAGAAGCGCGTGAGCGTGAGGTTGCCGTAGTCGTTGCCGCCCTGCGCGATGCGCTGGGTCGCCTCGCCGACGATCGGCACCGTGCCCGCGATGCTCGTCGCGACCTTGGTCGCCCAGTAGCCGGTCTGATCCCACGGCAGCAGGTAACCGGTGAGCGCGAACGCGAGCACGAGACCGAACAGACCGAGCCCGCTCAACCAGTTCACTTCGCGCGGCGCCTTGTACGCGCCGTAGAGCGCGACCTGGAGCATGTGGAAGACGACCAACACCACCATCGCGCCCGCGGCGTGGTGATGGATCCCGCGGACGAGCGCGCCGAACGTGATCGCGCGTTCGAGGTACGCGACGGAGGCCCAGGCGTCGGTCGCCGACGGGCTGTAGTAGACCGCGAGCACCAACCCGGTGAGGAGTTGGACGAGGAAGACGACGAGCGTCGCGCTCCCGAACACGTAGGCCCAGGACGCGCCGCCCGGGACGGGCTCGTCGAGGGCTTCCTTGATCAGGCGACGGAAGGCGATGCGGTCGTCGAGCCCCGACAGGAACCGGGTCCAAGCGCTCACGCCGGCACCTTGTCGGACGTGCCGATCTTGAACTTCTCGAACTTCACTTCGACCGCGCCGTCGACGACGCGGGTCTCGAGGGCGTCCATCCCGCGGGGCGAGGGACCGGCGGCGACCGAGCCATCCTCGGCGAACGAGCTCTCGTGGCACGGACACGCGAAGGTCTTCGCGGACGCGACGTAGTCGATGCCGCACCCGAGGTGGGGACAGATCGTGGAGAACGCCTGGACGCCGTCGCCCTTGCGCACGAGGAACACCGCACCGACCTGAGTGGGCGGGAGCTTGTTCCACGCGTCTTCGGGTTGCTCGATGACGACCGGGACGTTGAGCGGGGTGCCGTCCTCGGGGAGCTGCGCGAGCTCGGCGAGGCGGACGAAGTCACCGATGCCGCGGATCGGATCCAGTGTCACCGGCGCGACGATCGCGCGCACGGCGGGTCCCGCGACGATCGCGGCGGCGCCGCCGCCCAGGACGCCGGTCAAGACCTTGAGAACGGTTCGGCGGTCCTCAGCCATCGCCGAGCGTCTTAGTACATCGACTGCGGATGAGAAAGTGCGGCGCCGGAGGGCGAGGCGTCAGACGCCGAGGAACGTGGTCGCCGCGCAGAGGAGCGAGACCGCGATCGTCGCGTACAAGAAGCCGACGCGGACCAGCTGGCGCTCCCGAGGCATGATGTGGACCGGGGCGCATTCGACGATCTCGATGTCGTCGTCCCCGTACTCGAGGAGCTCGCTGGGCTCGTCTTCGGTGTGGACGCCGACGCCTTCGAGGTCAGAGGTGATCTCCGAGATCCAAGCGTCGATGGTCTCGATGCCGTTGCTCTTCACGATGAACCCCATCGGCCGTCCGCCGGGGCGCTTGAGAAGAAAAACCGAGTGACCTTATTGGCTTACAGGATTGTCGGCGCTCGCTTCAGAAGAGAAATCTCAGGCCTCGTCGTCGTCCTCGTCGGTGGTCTGCGCGTAGTTCAGGAGCGACACGAAGACGACACCCCCGAGGGTGTTACCCAGGACGCACCACCCGAAGAAGCGCAGCGCCCCGCCGAAGGTCGCCTGCCCCGCCAACATCGCGAACACGACCTCGGCCGTCCCGAACACGCAGTGGTGCAGGCGCGCGATCGGAATGACGCTCGCGATCAACAACACGAGCGCGAGTCGCGGCATCGACTCGCGCACCGCCATCACCAGCCAGACCATGGTCGCGACGAGGACGCCCGCGAAGATGCTCGACCACACCAGCCGGACCGTCTCCTCGGTCGTCGCCTTGCCGCCAACCTCGGCGAGCATGGCGGCGGCGCCGGGATCGAACACACCGGACTCGTGCAGGAGCGCACCGAGCACCGTCGCCCCGAGGACGTTGCCCGCGAGGACGAGCCCCCACAGGCGGAGTAGGCGGAAGAGCGAGTCGCGGCGGTCGAGCACCAACATGACCGGAGTCAACGTGTTCTCGGTGAAGAGCTGGTAGCGCCCGAGGACGATGAACACGAAGCCGAGCCCGTAGAACGCCGCGGCGCCGAGCTCGGCAAAGCGCGAGCCCTCGAGCTGCGCAGCGACGTTGACCGACGCGAGCAACGACGACCCCGCGCAGAGCCCCGCCGCGACGCCGCTGAGGAAGAGCTGACGCGCGGGCATGCGCAGCTCTTCCTCGGCGGTCGCGACGACGCGCTGGAGCACCTCGTCGATCGAGAAGCGGTCTTGAACGACCGCGCCGACGTCCGGTCCGTGCGTGGAGTCGTCCGCCGGCGTCGTCCTCGGGGTCACCATGTCCGAGGATCACCGCGCGGGCGCACGGCGATGGTTGGGCGATCATACATCGTCGAGCCGATCCTCGACCTCCTCGAGCTTCTGCTCGAGCGCGTCGATCGCGGCGCGCAGGTCGTTCTCGGCCGCGTCGTCCGCGCGCTCGAGGTCACGCTCGATCGCTTCGAAGCGATCGTCGATGTCCGCCTTCATCCGGCGGTAGTCCGCCTTGGCCTCGAGCTTCTCGGCCTGCGCCCGCGCCTCGAGCTCTTCCCATTCATGGTCGAGGTCGCTCATGCGTCGCTCGACGGTGACCTCGGCCTCGGCCAACTCGTCCTTCACTTCGCGCTTCAGCGCCTCGGCGTCGGCCTCGATCTCGTCGCCGACGTTGTCCGCGTACGTCTGCGCGCGCTCCATGTCCCGCTCGACCGCGCGCTCGGTGTACGAGTCTTTGCAACCGAAGGCGAACGCGGCGACGAACGCGCCCGCGAACAGGGTCTTCATCAGCTTACGATTCATCATTTCGGGAACTCCTTTTCGAGCGGCCACCTGTGCAGGCGCCAGGCCAGACCGACGCGCGTATCCACGGCGGGTTTCGAACGCCCGCAGTGCGGCGACGCGGCACGCGTGTGTCAGCACGCCGCGCGCAGGGACGACACGCGGTGTGACGCGACACAAGACGGCCTCGACTGCGGCGTGATGCCACGACCACCTACGCGAACCTCCCCACGACAAACCTGGCGCGGCTCGTGCTTCAGCGGAGGGCGTCGTGACGCGACCCGTGAACACCCAAGAACGCATCGGCAACTACGTGCTCGAGGGTGAGCTCGGACGCGGGGCCATGGGCTCCGTGTACCTGGCGCGCCACGAGGTCCTGGGGCGGCGCGCCGCCGTGAAGGTCCTGCTCGACACGCTCGTACAGGATCAGACGCTCGTGCAGCGCTTCATCCAGGAGGCGCAGATCGTCAACGCGATCCAGCACCCCAACATCATCGACGTCTTCGAGTTCCACTACTCGGAGTCGCCGCGTCGCCTCGCGTACGTCATGGAGTACGTGGGCGCGAAGCCGCTGCACGAAGTCGCGCGGCACCTCTCACTCCTGCAGGCGTTCACAATCTGCCGACAAATCGCGAGCGCGCTCGCGGCCGTCCACTCCGCGGGCGTCGTCCACCGCGACCTCAAGCCGGACAACATCCTCATCGAGCTCGCGCCGCGCTTCGAAGCCGGTCCGATCGCGAAGCTCGCCGACTTCGGTATCGCGAAGGTCCGCGGCCCAGGCCGCCCGAACACGGACAGCGGTCGCGTAATCGGGACGCCGGCGTACATGGCGCCGGAGCAGATCGCTTCGGGCGAGGTCGACGGACAGGCCGACATCTACGCGTTCGGCGCGATCCTCTTCGAGCTCTTCACCGGCGCGCGCCTGTTCTCCGGCGACGCGACCCAGATGATGCATGCGAAGCTCGCCGGCCACGCGCCGCCGCTCGATCTGTTGGACGGTCGCTCGGGCGGGCAGCTCGTACGACCGCTCGTCGAGGCGTGCCTCCAGTTCGACCCGCGCGCGCGCCCGACGGCGGGCGACCTCGTGCAGCACTTCGATCACTGGCTCTTGCAGGGCAGCATCGAGACCCACGCGACGCTCACGCGCGTCGGCACGCCCACGCCGTGGCCGCTCCCGAGCCAGCCGTCCGTGTCGCAGACCGTCCCGGTCCTCGGCGGCGGTCGCATGACCGGGTGGGTCGCGGGCGCGATCCTCGCGATCGCCGGGCTCGGCCTCGTGGCCGCCGTCCAGAAGACCTATGCGTACGTCAACGCGCCGCAGATCGTCGAGGTCCGGAGCGAGCGGTCCGCGCAGGACGCGACCGCCGTCGCCCTCGCGGCGCAGGACGTGCCGCCGCTGCCCATCGCGGGGATCGGCCTGACCGCGCAGGCGCCGACCCAGCGCGCCGCGCCGCGGCCGAGCGCCGACGCGATGCCGCGCACCGACGCCCAGCCGAACCCGACGCCGATGGATCACGCGACCGATGTTCCGAGCGACGGTGCCGAAGCCGAAGCGGTCGACGACGAACACGAGGCGACCGCAGTCGAAGCGCGCCCGACCCGGACGCGACGCACCAAGCGGCGCACGCACCGCAGCAGCGCCGCCGCGCGCATCGAGAAGAAGGCCGACACGGGCCGCGTCTCGATCGAAGCGTGGACGACCGCCGGTGAGCCCGTCCAGGCCTCGGTGTGGGTCGCCGGCAAGCGCCTCCCCGGGCAGACGCCGATGATCGTGGATCTGGCGCCGGGCGAGTACGCGCTGCACCTCGAGTCCGACGCGCACCCCGCGTACGACGAGCGCGTCTCGGTCGAAGCGGACGCGACCACCAAGCTCTACGCGGTCGTCGACCTGGAGCAGCCCTGAGATGCACCGCCTCGCTGCCCCCCTCCTCCTCACCCTCACCCTCACCGCCCTCACGAACCCCGCCGCCGCCGAGCCCCCGAAGGCGCGCGCGCTCCTGGGGCAGGCGATCGCCGCGTTCGGACAGGGCCGCCACGAGGAGGCCTCCGACCTCCTCTCGCGCGCGCAGATCGCGACGTCGGATCCGAACGAGCTCGCGCTCGTCCACCGCCAGCGCGGCATCGTGTTCGCGGCGCGCGAGATGCGCCTCGACGCCGCGCGCGCGTTCCTCCGCGCGCTCTACTTCGACTCCGACCTCGCGCTGCCGAACACCGGCCACCACCACGAGACCGAGCGCCTCTTCGCCTGTGCGAAGGCGCTCGACGAACGTCGCGTGACCGAACCCGAGCTCGAAGCGCGCTACCGCCACGACTTCGTCGGCTCCGATTGGCACTGCCCGGACGTCACGCCGCCGCCCCCCGTGGCCGCGACGCCGGCCCCCGCACCCTCCGAACCCGCGATCACGACGGCTGCCCCGCACGCCGCCTCCGACGAGGACGACGACTCGATCCTGAGCAGCCCGTGGCTGTGGGTCGCCGTCGGTGCGGTCGCCGCGGGGGCCGCCGCCGTCGCGGTCGTCTCGCTCTCCCACGAAGAGGAACTCCATGGTGGCACCACAGACATCACGCTCCGCGTCCCCTAGAAGCCCCGCGATTCTCGTCGGCGCGCTCGCCGCGCTCGCCGTGAGCTGCACGCAGCCCGCGACCGAGTTGATCGTCCTCGTCGACTCCGACCTCGACGCGCCCGAAGAGCTCGCGCGCGTGGAGGTCGTCGTCGGCGACGGCACGAACGCGACGCCCCCGACCACGTTCGATCTCTCGACGCAGACCTTGCCGTTCAGCTTCGGCGTCGCGCCGCGCGAAGGCAGCGACGAGGTCGTCGTGGAGATCCGTGGCGCCGGCCCGTTCATCGAAGGCGGCCGAGCGCCGCTCGTCCGCCGCGCGCGCACCACGTTCATCGATGGCGAGACCCGCCTCCTCCCGATGTTCCTCGGTCGCCGCTGCGCGGGCGTGACCTGTGAGGACGGCCTCACCTGCGGCGACTCCGGGATGTGTGTCTCCGCGACGATCTCCAGCGCAGATCTCCCGCGCTACGAGCCCGGGAGCGAGCGCCCGTACGACGCTGGGACCGAGCCCGAGCCGGACGGCGGCGTGGATCCGGCGGGCTTCGTCGTGACGCCCACCTCTGAGCTCGTGACGACCGAGGGCGGCGGCACCGCGACCTTCGATCTCACCCTCGCGCGCCAGCCGACCTCGTACGTGGTCGTCGCGTTGAGCAGCGACACGCCGAGCGAGGGC
>JAUHYN010000428.1 GCA_030426505.1 bacterium
CCCGGCGGGCGCGGCGGTCATGGCGGCGGCGGCGCGGGCGGCGTGAGCTACGGCATCTACCGCGCGCCCGGTTCGAGCCCGACGATGAGCAGCAACGCGATCAACGTCGCGGGCGGCGGGTTCGGCGGGACGAGCGCCGGGCCCAACGGTCAGAACGGCGCGTCCGGCAACATCTTCTGACGCGCTTCTACTTCGACGCGGCGAGCCGCACGATGTCCGCGTTCTCGAGGACGGGGGCGGTGTGTTCGCCCGTGCCCTCGAGCGCAGCGAGGACCATCGCGTGCGCGAGGGCGTCCGAGTCCACGCCCATGTTCGGCGCGACCTTCCTCAATGCGGGCCACACCGCCCGGAACACTCGGTACGAGAAGTTGGGCTCCTGCCGAGGCTCGACCGGGTAGATGTAGCCGGGTCGGAAGAGGTGGACGCGCGCGAAGCCGAGGCCGAGCAGCGCGGTCTCCGCTGCGCCCTTGTAGCGCGCGAACGACATGCGGCTCTTCTCGGACGGGTCGGCGCCCTGCCCGCTCAAGAGGCACATCACGGCGCGCGGGCTCTGGGCCTTCAGCGCTTCGGCGAACGCGACGACGTGGTCGACGGTGATCGCGCGGAAGACGTCGTCGGGGACGGTGCCGGTGTAGACGCCCACGCAGTAGATCGCGGCGTCGTGGTCGGCGAGGCGATCCGCGATCGACGAGAAGTCCGCGAAGTCGGCGTGCAAGATCTCGTTGAGCTTTCTGTGTTCGACGCCGCACGGGCGACGACCGATCACGGTGACGCCATCGACGTCGTCGCGCGCGAGGCACTCCGAGAGGACGTGGCCGCCGACCATGCCGGTGGCGCCGAGGACGAGGACACGCATCACCGTCGGGATCGTGCCCGGACCTCGAAGCGTCGTCGACACGCCGATGACGCCAAGCGCAGCGGAAGATCGGGTACGCTCGGCGCGTGAAGATCGCTTGGTGGGCGGCGCGCGCGCGAGGCGGCGATCCGGGGCGAATCGCGCCGGGGTTCCTGAAGGTCTTCGCGATCCTCGTCGCGCCGATCATTCGCTTGGCGCACCGGCCGACGATCACGGGCGCCGAGCACCTGCGGAGCGGTGGCCCGGCGTTGATCGTCGCGAACCACTCGGGCGGCTTCGCGCTGAGCGAGATTTTGTCGCTCGTCACGCTGTACCTCGGACCGCTGCGGGGCCTGAGAGTCGCGGCGCTCGCGCACCCGTTCGCTTTTCACCTGTGGCCGCTGCCGATGATCATGCGCGCGCTGGGGACGGTGCCGGCGACCTACGAAGCTGCGCAGGCGGCGCTCGCCGACGGCGCGAGCGTGCTGGTCTTCCCGGGCGGGGACTACGAAGCGTCGCGGCCGTTCTGGCAGGCGGACGTCGTCGACTTCAATCGACGAAAGGGCTTCCTGAAGATCGCGCGCGCGGCGGGCGTCCCGATCATCCCGCTGGGGGTGACGAATAGTCACTGGTCGGTGCCCACGCTCTGGCGCTCGACGTTCGTGCTCCCGTGGCTGTTCGTTCTGCCGCGGCTCTTCGACATCAAGCGCTTCCCACTCACGCTCCTCTCGGTGCTGGGGGCGGCTGCGATCCTGTTCTTCGTCCCTACGCGCTACGGGTGGGCGATCGCGATCGGGCTGACTTGGCTGTGGATGTCGTCGCCCTTCACGCTCTTCCCGATCGTCCCGGTCACGGTGAGGTTTACAATTGGTCAACCGATCGCGAACGAAGTGTTGTTCGCGAACGACGATCTCGACGCGGCGTACGATCACGTCGTCGGCGAAGTTCAACGCCTCGTGCGCTCCTGAGTCGTCACACTCCTCGCGACGTCTGCACCCACGAGGTGTCGTGTTGCCCGTAGCTCTGTACCTGATCGCGATGCCGCACTCGGGCGCGATGCCGCACGTAGGCGGTCAGGTCGCGGTCATCGACTTCAAGACGAGCGACGTCCGCGATGCGCTCCTCCCGGTGCTCACCGAAGTCCTCACGACCGAGGTCGCGAACTCCGGTGTGTTCGACGGCGTGCTCGCGGGGCGCGACATCCAACAGATGCTGAGCTTCGAAGAGAAGAAGCAGATGCTCGGCTGCGACGACACGAGCTGCCTCGCCGAGATCGGCGGCGCGCTCGGCGTCGATCGGTTGATCGTCCCCCAGGTCGCGCGCGTCTCCGACGCGTGGGTCGTGACGCTCAAGCAGATCGACATCCGCGGCGCCTCGACCGAAGGCCGCGTGTACGAGCGCTTCGCGGGCGACGAAGGCGCGCTGCTCGACGGCGTGCGGGCGTCGGTCGGCAAGCTCCTCGGCGCACCCGCTGCGACGACGTCCGTCGCGATCGAACCCGAGTCGTCGATCCCTGTCGTCCCGATCGCGTTCGGCGCGGCGGCGCTCGCGAGCGCGGGCGTGGGCGTGGCGTTCGCGTTGAAGGCGAGCGGCCACGAGGCGAACGCTTCGGACCCGACCTTCGTCGGCGGACAGCGCGAGATCGTTCGCGCGCACGACGCCGCGCGCGTCGCGAACATCGCGTACGGCGGCGCGGCGCTGTTCGCCGTGGGCGGCGTCGTGGCCTGGTTGCTCTCGGGCTCGAGCGACGACGAGCGCGACGTGGTCGCGGCGTTCGGCGCGAGCGGAGACGGCGCGAGCGTGTCCGTGGCGGGGCGGTTCTGAGGTGGGGTCGGATCGCGACTTCACGTCCGCGCTGCGTCTCCTCGCGAGTGCTGCCTCCGATCGATGCACTCAGCGCGAGCGGCGTGACCGACACGATCGGCGCGGTCGGTCGATGGGTCGTTTCGCGTCCGGGCTCTTCGGCCTCGGACTGGGCGCCCTCGCCGCGGCCGCGCTGCTCGGCGCGTGCTCGGTGGACCCGCCCGGCGTCGACGGAGACTTCGCCTGCACGACCGACGACCACTGCACCGAAGGCTTCACGTGTGTCGCAGGGTTCTGTCGCGACGGCGTCCCGCGCGACGCCGGGTCCGAACGCGACGCGGGCGCGTCGGTCGACGCCGGAGCGAGCGACGCCGGAGCGCCGCGCGATGGCGGCGCGCTCGATTCGGGCCCTCACGACGGCGGCGCGCGTGATTCGGGCCCGCGCGACGGCGGCGCCTGCGCGCTCACCGTGTGCGGCGTCGAATGCGTCGACACGCAGGCGAACGCGATGCACTGCGGCGGCTGCGGCGTCGACTGCGGCGGCGGCGCCTGCAGCGACGGCGAGTGTCAGGCGTTCGTCTGGCAGGACCTCCCGGGCCAGCGCCCCACGCGCGTCGCGACGGACGGCGTGGATCTGTACTGGACGATCGAAGCGTCGCAGGGCGCGGTGATGCGTCGCGCGCTCGATCGCTCCACGCCCGCGCAGCCCATCGCGTTGAACCAGCCCTACCCCGATCGCCTCGTACTCTCCGACGACTACGTGGCGTGGACCGCGCTCGACCAGAACACCGGCGCGCGACCGGGACACATTCGCTACCGCGACAAAGCGCTCGCCTCCGCGACGGTCGAAGTCACGACCGCGACGCAGCGCTCACCGGACGGACTCGCCATCCACGACGACCGCATCGTGTGGACCGTCGACAGCCCGCTCTATCTGCGCGCGCACACGATCGGCGGCGCGGTCGACAGCTACGACGAGCTGCAGTTCTCCGGAGGCTCGAGCTACGCGCAGGCGATGGTGGCGGACGCGACGTACGCTTACTGGTTCGACTCGCAGGCGAACGTGTTCCGGGTCCCGCTCACCCTCACCGGCGCGACGCCGGAGCCCGTGGCGATCGACCAAGAGGAGGAGCCGAAGAGCGCCGTCCTTTTCGGCGACTGGCTCTACTACGGGGACGGCGCGAACGGCCTGATGAACGACGGCTGGCTGCGTCGCACGAACAAGGCGACGTTCGTGACCGAGACGATCGCCGCGCACGCCAACCCCGACGACGCGGAGCACGGCGTCTTCGAGCTCGCGACCGACGGCGCGACGTTGTTCTACACGACCGAGTCCTCCGGCGGCCGCCACGGGCGCGTCTTCTCCGTCCCGGTCACGGGCGGCACGCCAACGCCGATCGCCACGCTCACCGACGCCCCGAACGCCGCGGCGCGGGGCGTCGCGACCGCCGGCGGCTTCGTGTACTGGGCCGAGTGGCGATCGTCGGGCTCCGTGGCGGGGCGCCTGATGGCGCGGCGCGTGGACTGAGGGCGTGCGGCGAGCGGTCTCGGCTCGTGCGTTGACTTTTACGTTACGACTTACATAAATGGTTCTCGAATCCTTCAAGCAGGCGGGAACTCGATGGACTTCATTCAAGATCTCGGACAGTTGGCTCTCGGGAGCCGCCTCAAGCGTCTCTCCGACCAGATGATGACGGCGGGGCAGGAGATCTACCGCGAGGCGGGCGTCGACTTCGAGCCGCGGTGGTTCCCGCTCTTCCGCCTCCTCGCGGACCACGGCCCCCAGACGGTCGGCGAGGCCGCGGAGGCGCTCGGCCTGACCCACGCGGCGATCAGCCAGACCGCGCGGATGATGACGAAGGAGAAGCTCATCACCTCGAAGAAGGACCCGCGCGACGAGCGGCGGCGCGTCCTCTCGCTCACCGACGCCGGCCGCGACACCCTCCCCCGCCTCCGCCCGCTGTGGAGCGACATCGAGCGCGCCATCCGCGAGATCGTGGAGTTCGGCGGCGTCGACATCCTCGCCGCGATCGACGGCATCGAGCAGGCGATGGCGCGCGAGACGTTCCAGGAGCGGTGCGCGCGCATCCGCCGCGCGCGCGAGCTCGACAAGGTCGACATCGTCGACTTCGCGCCCGAGTACGCCGACGACTTCGCGCGTCTGAACATCGAGTGGCTCGAGAAGTACTTCGAGGTCGAGCCGGTCGACGAGGAGATCTTCGCGAACTGCGCGTCGATCGTCGAAGACGGCGGCGCCATCCTGTTCGCGAAGATCGGCGGCACGATCGTCGGCACGTGCGCGCTCTTCAAGGTCGGCGACACCTTCGAGCTCGCGAAGATGGCCGTCACCGAAGACTATCGCGGGCGCCACATCGGAAAGACGCTCCTCTTCGCCGCCCTCGAGCGCGCGCGCGAGCTCGGCGCCGAGTCGGTGTTCCTCGTGACCAACAGCAGCCTCGTCCCCGCGACGTCGTTGTACCGGAGCGTCGGCTTCCGCGTGACGCGCTCCGGCCCCCACGAGAAGTACGCGCGCGGCGATCTCACCATGGAGATCGCGCTGTGACGCCGCGAGCCGTCGCGCTGCGCGGCGCGCGCGACATGGTCCCGGTGATGCTCGGTGGTATCCCGTTCGGGCTGATCGCCGGCGTCACCGCCTCGAACCTCGAGATGTCGCCGCTGGAAGCGACCGCGGTCTCGATCGCGGTGTTCGCGGGCGCGTCACAGCTCGCTTCCTACGAGCTCCTCGCGCGCGACGCGCCGCTGATCGTCGTCTTCGTGACCGCGGTGATCATCAACTTGCGCTTCATGATCTACAGCGCCGCGATCGCGCCCACGCTCGCGAGCGTCCCGCGCGGCAAGCGCCTGCTGCACGCGTACCTCCTCACCGACCAGGCCTACGCGCTCAGCGCCGCGCGGGGACGCGACGCCGAACACGCCGCCGCGTACTACTTCGGCTCCGCGGTCCCGATGTGGCTCATGTGGGTCACGACGACCGCGATCGGCGCGCTCGCCGGCGCGTCGATCCCGCCGTCGTGGAACCTGGAGTTCGCGGTGCCGCTCTGCTTCATCGCGCTGCTCGCGCCCGCGCTGAAGGATCGAAGGCAAGTCGCGTGCGCGATCATCACCGCCGTCGCCGCACTCGCCTTGCTGTCGGCGCCGCACCAGAGCGGCGTCATCCTCTCCGTGCTGATCGGGATCGGCGCCGGCCTCGCGCTCGACCGGGTGACGACGTGAGTTGGGTCGGGTTGTTCGCGGCGATCGCCGTCGCGACGATCGCACTGCGCGCGTCGTTCATCCTCGGCGGCGGCTCGGGTGCGTTCTTCGAGCGCCTCGCGCGCTACGTCCCGGTCGCCGCGCTCACCGCGCTCGTCGTCCCCGCGCTCCTCCCGCGCGACGGCGAGCCGGTCTACGCGCGTTCGCTCGCGGGCGTCGTCGCGTTCGCGGTGGCGTACCGCGCGAAGAACGTGTTGCTGACGGTGATCGTCGGGCTCGCGGGCCTACTCGTCCTGCGCGCCCTCTGAGTCGCCGAGCGGCTCGCGGCCGTGCTCGGACATCAGGGCGTCGTACTCCTCGAGGAGCGTGCGCCCGTTGATCTTGGGCGCCTTCACGCCCATCACCTCGAGCGCGACGAGCCCCGCGTAGGCGACGACGCGATCGCGCTCGTTGTAGCGCGACACCGTCCGCAGCGACGCGAGGCTGTCTCGGACGGTGCGAATGATGCGCTCCTCGATGCGGGTGGGCACGTTCGGGAGCGCGAAGACGTCCGAGAGCTCGGCGAGGTGACGGCGAAGCGGCGGGTGGAAATCTGGATCGGTATGAGACAGCCGCTGTTCGCGCCGCTCCTCCGCCTCGGTCTTGAAGGCCGTGATGAGGTCGAGGATCTGCGGCACCTGGAAGGGCTTCCGGATGACGCGGATGTCGAGGGCGCTCGCGGTGCGATCGATGTGCGTCTCGTCCGAGCCGGTCACCAGGGCAATCTTCATGAACGGGTTGTTCTTGCGGAGGTACTCGCCGAATACGAGCCCCTCCATGCCCGGGAGGTTCTGGTCGAGAAAGGCGATTTGGAAGGTGGTGTAGGGGAGCAGCTCGAGGCCCTGCTCCGCGGATTCCACTGAAAAGATTTGGTGACCGCCCTGGAGCAAGACCTGCGTGAGAAAGTCACGCATGTCCGGATCGTCGTCGATCACGAGGATGTGGAGCAGATCCTGGTCGGCCGGTTCCATGCGTGCCTCCGTTCGCTCCGGCGCGAGCCCTGACAGTCGTTGACAAGGACCGGGCTCCTAGGTTCCTTCACCCCATGGACGAGAGCAAGACCTACAAAGTCGCCGACATCAGCCAGGCCGATTACGGGCGCATGGAGATCGAAATCGCCGAGACCGAAATGCCCGGTCTGATGGCCCTCCGTGAGGAATTCGGCGCATCGCAGCCGCTCAAGGGCGCGCGGATCGC
>JAUHYN010000429.1 GCA_030426505.1 bacterium
GTGATGGGCATGGACAACCCGAGCAACCAGCAGCCGATCCTCTTCCCGGCGAGCCAGTGCACGAACAACTGCACGAACGCCGACTGGCCGACCAACACGCGCATCATCGTGCTGCAGGACCCGGGCGTGGAGCTCCTCGCCCAGTCGATCACGCCGCCGGAGTTCGGCTTCCTCGGCGCGCAGACGCAGGTGCCGGTCCGCGTGCAGAACCTCCACGGCAACCCGATCGGCCCGTTCGACGTCGAGGTGGTCGCGTCGCAGAGCCCGAACCTCACGAACCCGGTCTCGATCGGCACGGCGCAGATGACCCTCCCCGCCTTCGCCTCGCAGGAGATCAACGTGACCACCGTCCCGCCGCAGTCGCTCGGCGTGGGCAACGCGTACTTCGGCCTCATCGTGGATTCGGGCGACGCGATCATGGAGGTCGACGAGACGAACAACTCGGTCGCCTCCGCGACGCCGATTCGACTCATCCAGGGCGCGGCGGATCTCGCGGTCCAGCGCGTGCGGACGTCGGCGTCGATGATCTCGTCGGGCGACACGATCGACGTGACGAGCACGGTGCAGAACGTCGGCGGTGAGCCGGCCGGCGCGACGGACGTCGCGATCATGCTGTCGACGAACCCCGTGATCAGCGCGCAGGACGTCTTGCTCGACACGTACTCGGTGACGCTCGCGGCCGGCGAGACGGACGTGTCCGTCCGCTCCGTGACCATCCCCGCGCAGACGCAGTCGGGCACGTACTACATCGGCGCGTTGGCGGATCCGCAGGGGACCCTCACCGAGCTGTCGGAGTCGAACAACGGCCTCGCGGACATCAACGCGCTCGTCGTGGCCGGTGGCGCGCTCGCCATCACGACCACGCGTCTGCCGGCGGCGACGCTCAGCACGCCGTACAACGTCCTCGTGCAGGCCGTCGGCGGTGACGCCGCCGATCGCACCTGGTCGATCTCCGCGGGCAGCCTCCCGATGGGCGTGCAGATCAGCCCGACGACCGGCGAACTCTTCGGCCGCCCCTCGGCCGCCGGAATGAGCATGTTCACCGTGCAGCTCGTCTCGGGCGGCGAGACCGCGACGCGGCAGCTCACGCTGACCGTCAACGACCCGCGCGAGCCCCTCACGATCGTCACGCGCAGCATCGCGACGGCCGTCGTCGGCCAGGAGTACACGTTCTCGATCGTCGCGACGGGCGGCGCGCAGACGAGCTCGCTCGCGTGGTCGGCGACCGGCCTCCCCGACGGCTTCATGATCGACAACCGCGGCGTCCTCGCCGGCACGCCCGAGGTGGCGGCCACCAGCACGATCACGGTCAGCGTCACGAACGGCACGGAGAACGCGTCGCGCGATCTCGTCCTCGAGGTGCGCAACAACGCCGGGCTGCTCATCGTTCCGCAGGTCCTCCCCACGGCGACGTTCGGCAGCGCGTACTCCGCGCAGCTCATGTCGACCGGCGGCGTCGCGCCCATCATCTGGACGCTCGACAACGGCAGCCTCCCGGCGGGCCTCAACCTCTCGACGGACGGCCTGATCTCGGGCTCGCCCCTCGCGGCGGGCACGTTCTCGGTCGTCATCGAGGCGCGCGACTCCACGCCGGGCAACCCGGCCCGTGACGCGAACACGTTCGAGATCGTGGTGACCGACGACGGCGGGCTGACCATCCCGACCATGTCGCTGCCGGATGCCGTCGTCGCGGTCGGCTACGACGCGACGATCGAGACCATGGGCGGCGACGCGCCGTACACCTGGCGCGTCCTGGAGGGTCGCATCCCGACCGACTTCATCGCGTCCCCGAACGCGGACTCCACGAAGTTCCAGATCCGCGGCCAGACCACCGAGGCCGGGACGAACAACTTCATCGTCGAGGTCCGCGACGCTGCGGGCCGCGTCGCGGTGAAGGCGTTCTCGATCCGCGTCCTCGAGACGGCGCCGGTCGTCGAAACGCCCGAGCCGCCGAGCGAGGGCTGCAGCTGCTCCGAGAGCGCGGCGCGCGGCCCGGTCGCGTCGCTGCTGTTGGTCATCGGCCTCGTGGGCCTCGTCGCCCGTCGTCGCCGCTGAAGGCGCCCGCCACTCGGGGCCCCCGCCCGGGGGGCCCTCCGCCGGCCTCCTCCCAGGAGCCCGCAGCAAATAGCTCCCAGTCCGCAGCGAGATTCCCCAGCGCATCCGGCGCTGAAGCGTCGCACCGAGGATCTGCCGGCTGCCCGCTGGTCGCTGAAAGCTAGCCTACCCCGAGAACACGTCGCTCGCTTCGAGCTCGTGCCGGACCAGCTTCTTCAGTCGGACGTTCTGGGACTGGCTCACCAGATCCTCGGCGCGCTCGAGCGAGACCTTCGCGCGGTGTTCGTCGCCCTGTGCCCGGCAGACGCGACCGAACTGCACGAGCCCCTCGACCTGGAGGGTCTCGTTGTCGAGCGCCTCGGCGATCTCGAGGCCGGCCTCGATGTGTTCGATCGCCTCGTTGAAGCTGTCGTAGTTCCGCTCGATCGCGACGGCGCCAAGATAGATCTGCGCCCAACCCTCGTAGAGCGAGAAGCCGATCTCCCGGGAGATCGCGAGGCACCGCATGAGCTCCGCAGCGGCGCGCTCCGGGCGATCCGAGCGCGCGTAGTGAATACCGAGCTCGCCGTGCCACGTGGCCTGGCCCTGCCGGCTCCCGGTCTCCTTGGCGATCGAGAGCGCCTTGCGGAGCTTCTCCGTCGCGCCCTCCTCGTCGCCGAGATCCGACATCAGGCTGCCGAGCGCGCCCGACCACCGCTCGAGGTCGCTCCGCACGCCGCGGGCCTCCGCGATCTCGATCGCCTCCGAGAAACACGCGAGCGCCTCCGACTCGTTGCCGCGCGCCGCGTGGACCTGGCCGATGTGCCCGAGGAGATCCGCGAGCGCGCGCGTGTCGCCGCGGCGGCGCGCGTTCGATAGGCCCGCCTCCAGCTTCTCGAGCGCCGCGACGTAGTCGCCCTGGAAGAGCAGCACCACGCCGATCTTCGCGTCGAGCTCGTCCTGCAGCTCCTCGAGCGCGGCGTCCTTCGCGATCGCGTGTGCGGCCTCGAGCACCGCCCTCGCCTGCCCGTACTCACCGCGCGACATGCGCGTCGCGCCCTCGAGCGCGAGGAAGCGCGCGCCCAACGAACGCGTGGGCGTCGGCGTGGGGACGGAGTTGAGCGTGGTGAGCGTCTCGTCGAGGCGCCCGAGGGCGAACTGGCTCGCGGCGCGACGCAGCACGAGCTCGGCGCTCATCACCTCGGGTGCGCGCGCGTTCATCGAGGCCTGCGGGTCCGCGCGGTCCAGCGCCTCCTTCGCGCGCCCGAAGTCGAGGAGCAGATCGATCTGAAGGAGCAATAGCCTCAACCGGCGCGTGCCGCTCGCGGGCGTGCGCGGGGCGTCGTCGATCACCGCGGTCGCGTCCTGAATGCGGCGCATCGCGGCGTCGATGTCGCCGCGCGTCGCGGCGGCGCGTGCCATCATCTCGAGGTACCGCACCGCGCGGAGCGGCTGCCCGCCGGCGCGGAAGTGCCGCGACAACACGTGCGCGAGCTCGGGCCGCCGCGAGAGGAAGCGCCGCTCGAGGCGGTGCGCGATCCTCAGGTGAAGGTGCGCGCGCGGGGCCGCGGGGAGCGCGCGTGTCACGGCCTCCCGGAACCCCTCGTGGTAGAAGCGGTACCGCACGCCGTCGTGGGAGACGTCCTCCACGAGGAGGTTCGCGCGCACGAGCTCGTCCATCGCGTCCAGGAACGCGTCCTCTTCGAGCTCGGCGACCGCCGACACCAGGTCGGCCGGCAACAGCCGCCCGAGCAACGCCAAGCGCTCCAACAGCTCGCGGGCCTGCGAGCCGAGGCGCTCGAGCTTGGCGAGCGCGGCGTCGTCCCCGCGGGTCGGGCGCGGGCGGCGCGTCCGCGTCGGCGGGCGCTCGGCGGGATCCGGGACCCGCACCGCGTCCCGCGGCGTGGCGTCCTCCGGCATCTCGATCCCGCCCGGGGGCGTGGCGTCCTCCGGCGCGTCCGATTCGAGCGACGCGTCGCGGTAGAACCAGGCGCCGCGCCGACGCTCCAGCACGCGCTCGCTCACCCACGACTCCATGACCTCCTGCACCATCAGCGGGCGGCCGTGGGTCACGCGGACCAGTTCGTCGACGAAGGCCCTCAGCGGCCGCTGCACGCCCGTCATCGTGCGCACCATGTCGAGGACGCCCGTGGCCGGGATCGGCCGCATGGTGAGCCGGTGGAGGCGGCTGCGCTCGTCGAGGCGGCGGATGAGCTGCTCCGATTGGTCGGGCCCCTCCGCGAGCGAGCGCCGGGTCAGGATGATCGCGACCGGGCACACCGTCTCGTCGGATCGCCCGCGCGGCCGCGGCGCGAGCAGCGTGCGCGCGGCGTCCCAGAGGAGCTCCAGCGTGGACGAGTCCGCCCAGTGCAGATCCTCGATCGCGAGGATCGTGGGCCGGGTGAGTGCGAGGCGCCCCATCACGCCGACGATGGCCTTGTGCAGCCGCACTTTGCGCTCGGAGGCGTCGAGGTGTTCGGTGGTCGCGGGGCCGCCGAGGCGCGCGAGGCGCGGCGAGACCGCGTGGACGAGCGCCGCGTCGCGCCCCACGATCTTGCGCACGACGTCGTTGGGGGCCTTCGAGGCGATCGACTCGATCTCGTCGAGCAGCGTCTCGATCGGGCCGTAGGCCTGCGACGGCTCCGGCGCGCACGGCCCGACCACCACGTTCATCTTCCGCCGCACGCGCCCCTTCAGCTCTTGGATCAGGCGGCTCTTCCCGATCCCGCTGGGGCCCTCGATCAGCATCAGCTGACCGCGCCCGTCGGCCGTGGCCTCCGCCATCTCGAGGAGCTGCTCGAGCTCGTCGCCGCGCGCGACGAAGCGCGGCGCGAAGAGCTGCCCGGGGAGCGACGACTCGACCTGCGAGCTCGTGCTGTCGTCGTCGGTCAGATACGAGAACGCCTCCTCCGCGGTCTGGAGGCGATCGAGCGGATCCTTTTCGAGGAGCTTCTGCGTGAGCGCGGCGAGCGTGGGGTCGGCTTTGTCGTGGACGTCGAGGACGTGGGGCGGCTTCGTGTTGACGTGGTGGTGGAGCGCGGCCGCGGGCGGCTCCACCGGGAACGGATAGTCGCCGGCGAGCACCTCGTACATGAGCACGCCGACGGCGTAGAGATCCGCGCGCCCGTCGATCTCGCCGCTCGTGACCTGCTCGGGCGCCATGTACGCGAACGTGCCGAGGAGCCCGCTGCTGCTGGTCGGCGCGCGGAGCAGCCGCGCGACGCCGAAGTCCATCAACTTCACGCGCCCGTCGCTGCACACGAGGATGTTCTCGGGCTTGAGATCGCGGTGGACGATGCGGCGCACGTGGATGTGGGCGAGCGCGCCGAAGATCTGGCGGAGGCAGCGCCGCATCTCGCGGTCGCGCACCGGGCCCTCGGGGAGCGCGCGGAGGTGTCGACGGACGTCCTTGCCGTCGAGGAACTCCATCGCGATGAACGGGACGTCGTCCTCGATCCCCGCGTCGAGGACGCGGACGATGTTCGGGTGCCTCAGCCTCGCGAGCGCGCGGAACTCGCGCTTGAAGCGGAGCACGCCCTCGGCTTCCTCGGCCGCGTGCGGCAGGAGGACCTTGAGCGCGATTCGGCTGTCGTCGCGCGTGTCGGTCGCCTCGTAGACGACACCCATGCCGCCCGCGCCGACGCGTTTGACGAGACGATAACGTCCGATGGTGGTCGGTGCGGCCATGTCCCCGCTCCGACGGATCCTACACGCCTACCTGGGCTACTTGGAGAGCTTCTGCCCGAGGCGATCGATGATCTTCTGCTTGGTGTCCGGGTCGGTCTCGCCCTCGTCGTCGAGGGCGGCTTCTTGACGCAGCTCGTCGAGGCGGCCGCTCTGCTCGAACGCGCGACGTTCGATGGCGAGGAGCTGCTGGCGCACCGCCTCGTTGTCCTGCCCCACCTGCTCGAGCTCGAGCTCGTCCGGCACGGGGAATCCGTGGCGCATGCGTACGACTTTCTCCTCGGTGGCGGTGATCCCCGCGACGGTCTCGGTGGTGACCCGGGTCGTGCCCTTGGTCTTCGAACCGGAAGCGCTCCGATCGGTCATGTTGGAAGGACGGTAGTGGAGCGCATCGGAAGGGTCAAATTATTGGCCGTACGATCCTCGGCGCACTTCGCGCGGCTCAACGCGCCGATCGCGAGGGATCGGTCAGTCGTCAGCGCAGCGGAACCCGATGGTGTTGTCGACCTCGGTCGGCGACTTGGCTCGACGCGCTGCGACCCGCACCGTGTGGCTCGTATCGCGATAGCTGCCGCCCCGCACGACGCGTTCGCGCCCCTTCGAAGGGCCGCCGGGATCGGTCGAGTCCTTGTTCTTGCGGTAGTGCGTGGGGTCGAAATAATCCGCCGTCCACTCCGCCGCGTTGCCCGCCATCTGCAGCGCGCCGAACGGGCTCTCGCCGCTCTCGTACGCGACCACCGGCGCCGTCTTGCCGTGGAAGTCGCCCTCCTGGACCGTGTTCGCCTTGCTCGCGTCGAACGCGCCGGACCACGGCCACTTGCGGAAGTCGGCGCCCTTCGCGGCGTACTCCCACTCGGCCTCGGTGGGGAGCCGCTTGTCGACCCACGCGCAGAAGCGCCGCGCGTCGTCCCAGGTCACGCCGACGACCGGGTGCTCTTCCTGGCCGAGCGCGGCGTCGTCGAGGAACGGCGTGGGATCGCACGCCTTGGCCGCCACGCACGCCCGGTAGGCGCGGTTCGTCACCTCGGTGCGGTCGATCCGGTACCCCTGCATCGACAGCTTCCGCTCCGGGTACTCGTCGGGCTCGCCCGAGTTGTCGCCCATCGTGAACGTGCCGCTCGGGATCGACACCATCTGCGCCGAGACGTCCTTCGGCGCGGCGGACGGCGCATCCCGGCGCGTGTGCGCGTAGCACCCCTGCACCAAGACGAGCGCCACGTAGACTCCAGCCCTTCGCATGGGACGGATCGATACCACACGCGCCTGCCACAAACCGTGTCCGTCATCGGCCCGATGACGAAGAGGCCGGTCGGGCGCGTTGCATGCCGCTCGTGTCGCGCTCTCTGTT
>JAUHYN010000430.1 GCA_030426505.1 bacterium
CACGGCACGAGCTGCTGGACGCGCTCCGGCTGATCCATTCGATAGATCGTGCTCTCGGGCTCCACGTTCGAGTACGAGAGGAGCCCGTCCTCGAGGCGGACGTGGCTCGACGGGACACCGTCGATGTCCTCGATGCGCCCGTCGTCCAACGACACGAGCCGCATGCGCTCGGCCCCCGACATCATCACGATCCGATCGCCGCCGACGATGCTGCGCGGCGCGGCGCCGGCGCACGCCGTCTCGGAGATCACCGTGAGCGGGAGCGCCGGTCCGGCGCGCAGTAAGCGATCCCGATCGCACGCGACGAGGAAGCGCCCGTCGCTCGACACCGCGATCTCGGAGTTGCGCGCGTTGTACGGCAGCTCGGCGATCACCTGCGCGGGGCGCGCGGAGCGCGTCGGCGCGTGCAGGACGTCGACGCCCGCGCCGAAGTACGACAGCGCGTAGATCTGCGAGCCGTCGCCGGAGACCGCGTGGGCCTGCAGATTCGAAGCCTGGATCAACACGCGGTACTCGGGGACGGGTTGCCGGAAGTCGACCACGCCGACCTCGCGCGCTTGGCGCATGACGACCGCGATCGGCCCGTCCTCGAGCACACCGAGCAGATCGACCTCGCCCCACGTGAGCGCCTGAACCGCGGGGCCGTGCTCCGGCGAGAACACGCAGAAGCCGTCGTCGACGTTCAGGAAGAAGCGCCCGTCCGGCGTCGCGCCGCGGAGGTAACCGGCCTCGTAGCGCGCGTCGATCGACGCGGGCGGCCGCGCCGTCGGGTCGATCGAGGCCACGCGTATCCGCGGCTCCGCGCCGGGCTGCGCGACGAGCTCGAACGCGACGTACGGTCCGCCGATCGCGACGCCGTCGATCCACGACGTGTCGTCCTTGGTGGAGTAGAGGGTCCGCGGCGCGTCCGCCTCGCTCCCGTCGAGCGCGACCGCGAAGAGGCCTTCGTCCGTGACGAACACGGCCTGGGTGTCGTCGAGCTCGACCTCGCGCAGGCCACGGATGCCGTGGGCGATCGGCGTCGGTGCGTCCGGGGAGACGCCGCGGGTGGAGACCGCGAACAGCGAAGCCGATCGAGTGGAGTCGACCGGGAGGAACTCGACGACCGCGATGTGTTCGGACGGCGTCTTGCCGAAGTACACCACGCGGCCCTCACCGCGACCGTAGCCGGCGCCGCGACGCGGACTGAGGCGCATCGGTGGCGGCGCGCCGAACGCGGCGGGGAGGCGGTGCAAGACTTCGAGCGATGCGTGGGCCACGAAGAAGCGCGGCTCGGGCGGCTCCTCGAGCGCGACGTTCGGCGGCGACGTCCCGGGCGGAGGCGTGCCGGTCTCGGGCGGCGGCGGGTCGACGGGGGCCTCGGGCTGGGCACACGCGCCGAGCAGCGCGAGGAGCAGCGACCACCTCCGCATCGCTCCATCTTACTCGCGCGGGGGCCCGTTCGGCGAATCAGTCCGGGTAGACGTACTCGATCGGGAGCTCGACGTCCTTGGAGAGCGTCAGCGCGACGGGGCACGTGCGCCCGATCTCCTCCAGGCGCGGGCGGTGGGACGGATCCACACCGGCGGGCATCGTGATCTGAATCGTGAGCCGGCCGATGCGCCGCGGGAGGTCCGGCGCGATGTCCTTCTCCACCTTCCCGCTCGCGGGGCCGAACGGGATGCCCTCCTTCGCGGCCTTGATCGCCATCGTGGTCAGCGCGCACGACAGCAGCGCGGCGCCGACGAGATCGGTCGGCGAGAACGACGCGCCGCGGCCGGCGTTGTCGACGGGCGCGTCGGTCTCGAAGGACGCGCTCGACGGCCCGTGGTGCAGGACACAGTGCAGGTCGCCGACGTACTCGGCGGTCATCTTCACACCCATGAACGGGAGCGTACGGCGTCGGTCAGACGGAAGCGAGGAGCTCGCGCGCGAGCGGGCGGATCATGGTGTCGAAGCGGATCGGGATGCCCTCGAAGTCGTCGAGCATGTAGTTGAGGCGCTCGAGGCGGTGCGACGACTCGGTGTAGTCGTGGTGCGGCTCGATCACGCCGAACGCCTCGGTCGCGAGGTAGTCCTCGACCGTGAACGGGCGGCCGATCAGCGCGGACGCGGCGCCGAACACCCGCACCACCCGCTCGAAGTGCTCGAAGAGGCCGCGTTGGCTGACGTACGCCTCGAAGCTTTTGCGCTTGGCCGCGATCTGATCTGCGTCGAGCGCGACGCGGCGCGCGTCGCCCGCGAACCACGGCTTGAACCGCAGCGCACACGCGATGACGTACTCGTACGCCGGGCAGTGGACGATCGGGATCGCGCGCCCGGTCGCCTCGCGGATCCGGCGCACGGCGCGGACGGTCATGAGGTGCGTGAGGTCGTGCTCGGGGTGGCCGCCCTGCCAGGCGAGGAGGAACACGCGGTCCGGATCGGCGCGCCGGACGGCCGCCTCCACGCGCTCCGCCTCGGCGAGGAAGTAGTCGATCGCGCGCGCGCCGAGCCGCCCGCCCGCGGCCACGTGAGTGAAGCGGCGGTAGTTCTCGATCTCGGAGCTCGCGAGGTCGACCTTGTCGGCCGGGTCGCCGCCGAGCGCGACGACGGACGCGGTCGCCTCGTCCATGCGCATCCGGGCGTAGGCCGCGGGGTGCATCCCCGAGCCCGGGGCGAGGCCATCGCCGTTCGTCCACCACAGGAACGTGGGTCGCGCGGTCCCCTCACGGAGGATGCGGCGGATGGCGCCGGCGAGGACCGTCTCGTCGTCCTGGTGGGCGAAGACGAACAGCGGGCGGCCCTCGGAGGCCAGGATCCAGTCCGTTTCGACCACGTCGGGCATGGCGATGGCGGGCAGCGGGCGCACGGCGGACGGGATGATTCCAGATCCGCGCGGCCGCGTCCCCTTCCGGATATTCCCGGATGACACACAAATACGCACCGTCGCCTACATCGCGCCCGATAAGAGTTGGGCAGGACCTGATGCGGAACCCTTCCATCGCCACTCGCTCGATTCGCCGCGTCCGTCGGGAGGTCCGTCCCCCGTCCCGGATCACCAGCGCAGCGGAAGCGGGTGTGCAGATCTTCGTGTTCCGGATGGATCGGTTCCTCGGGTCCCTGATGTTCGACGGCGCCGAGCCGATCGTGATCGGGCGCCACAAGACGGCCGCCATCCGCCTCGACGGCGAGAAGATCTCCCGCCGCCACTGCCAGCTCGTCCTGGTCGACAGCCAGGTCTTCGTCGAAGACCTCGGGAGCGGCAACGGCACGTTCATCAACCGCGAGCGCGTCGGCAAGCGGGAGCCGGTCCGCGCGACGGACGGCCTGTGCATCGGCGCCTACACCCTCAAGATCCGCACCCTCCGCGCGGCGCCTCTCGCGCCGATGGAGGACGGGGCCGCCGACCGCACGACGAAGGTCGACGCGATCCTCGAGGCCGACCGCACCGGCGGCACCGACGAGGTCGTGGTGGATCTCGTCTCGGACAGCGTCGACCGCGCGCTCTACGAAGACGCGCTGCGTCGTCAGACCGGCCAGGAGCGCGCGAAGGAGACGACGGAGCCGCCGCGCAACCCCACGCGTTCGTGCCGGCCGTCGAGCCCGCTCGAAGATCACACCGACGCCACCGCGAACGACGACTCCGTGCAGGAGCGCGCCGAGTCGCCGGTGCTCCTCGACCGCCCGCGCCGCCCCCGCACGCAGGCCGTCGAGAAGTCGCAGCGCGCGCGGACGCGTTCGCTGGTCAACGCGATCGCGAAGCAGAAGCGCGCCGAGACGCGCGGCGCCGGCGCGATGGCGAAGCTCTCGGTCGAGCCGCACAACATCCGCCCGAAGAGCCGGCTCGACAACGACTCGACGATGCTCGCCGCGCGCGAGCTCTCGCTGCGCCCCGACAGCGACAGCGTCAACCTCGACCCCGAAGTCGAAGCGCGCCTCAAGGACCTCGACGATCTGATCGCGTCGCTCGACGCGCGCTACGGCAACGAGCGCCAGGCCTCGTCCGTGCCGTGGCGGCAGGACGGCTACCAGTCGAAGGCCACGCCGCCGCCGAGGCCGGTGCCGCGCTCGGACATCGCCGAGGACAGCAGCCTCCCCGGACAGCCGAAGCTGAGCACGCGCGAGTTCGCGCGGGACCTCGCGTCGCGCCTCGCGCTCGACGGCGCGGTCATCGTGACGCCCACGCCGAAGATCATCGAAGGCGAAGAGCCGACCGCCGCGGCCGACGAGGGTGAAGAGCTCGCGATCGCCGCGCGCTCGATGAAGCCGCTGGTCGAGTCGATCCCGCCCGCGAAGGACGCGCTCGAGGCGGCGAAGGTCGCGGCCGCGAACGCGCAGGACGACGGGCCCGCGACCGCGAAGGCCGACGAGCAGGAAGTCGCCGCCCTCGCCGCCGCCGCAGCGCTCGACGACGGCCCCGAGACCGAGCTGATGGACCGCGACGTCCCGCTGCTGATGGAGCCGCGGCTGCCGAGCATCGTCGCGCGGACCAAGGCGCCGATCGTCGACCGCGAGCGCCCGCCGATCCACAATGTGCTGACGCCCGCGCCGCAGCCGCCGGCGCCGCCGAAGAAGATCGTCCACGAGGCGCGCCTGCTCACGCCGACGCCGCAAGCGCAGCCCGCGCTGACGCCCGAGGGCGCCATCGTGCAGGACTCGTCGTTCTACGACGACGTGTGGACGAACAACGGCTCGATCGATCGCGAAGACCTGCAGCGGCCGAAGTCGCCGCCGTACCCGAAGGTCCTCGTCGAGCGCGCCGCGCCGAACGCGGAGCGGGGCCCGCGGATCTCGAAGCACGCGCCTTCGTCGCCGCCGCCGCTGCCGAAGAAGCCGTCCGCGCCGATGCGTCGCATGTCGCCGGTGGTTCGTCCGCAGAGTCGGATCGACGACTTCGATCCGTCCCAGCCGGCTCCGCGCAACGCGTTCGACGGCGTAGAGATCTCCGCGCGGACGAAGAGCCGCCTCGTCGACATCGCGGTCCTCCGCAAGTCGAGCGAGCAGTACATCCTCGGTCACCGCACGCCGCAGGGCGCGGTGGCGCCGGGCCGCGCGCACCTCGGGCTGCGCCTGCTCCGCATCAACCCGGACCGTACGGTCGATCTCGTGTTCCCGTCGGACGCGGGCGGACACCTGATGCGCGGCAAGGTCACCGTGATGTTCAGCGAGCTCGCGGAGGGACGTCGCTACTCGTGCCTGCGCCTCGAGCCGGCGGACATCGCGACGGTGATCCTCGGCGAGGGCAAGAACGCGATCACGTACCACATCCGTTTCCTGCGCCGCCCGAAGTCGTTGTTCTCGTCGCTGCGTCGCTCGCACACCGAAGCCGCTCGCGTCTGACTTGACGTCGTTCGGTACGAGGGGGACGCTTCGACCGACCCCGGCATGTCCGCCGATCTCGAAGAGCTGATGGAGCGCTACGTCGACGGGGACGTCGAAGCGTTCGACGCCCTGTTCGCGCAGCTCCAGGTGCCGCTCAAGGGGTGCCTCCGTCGCTGGCTCCGCACCGACGACAAGGTCGACGACGCCCTGCAGAACACCCTGATGAAGCTGCACAAGTCCCGCGAGCGGTATCGCCGCGGGGCGCCGGTGCTGCCGTGGGTGATGACGATCGCGCGCAACGTCGCGCTCGACTACCTGAGGTCGCGTGTCTCGAAGGAGTACGCGCTCGACGAGGAGTCCGCGGCGCGGATCCCCGACGACCGGCCCGTGGTCGACTGGTCCGAGGAGGACGAGAAGGAGGTGATCGCCGCCGTGCGCGACGCGGTCGAACAGCTCCCGCCCGCGTCACGCGAGGTCGTCCGACTTCACAAACTCGAAGGTCGGTCGATGGCAGAGGTCGCGGAGATCCTGGGCATCAACGAGGGCGCCGCGCGCGTGCGCGCACACCGAGGCTACAAGGCCCTGGCGCGTTTACTCTTGGGCTTCAGATCGGAAAGGATGTGAGCGTGGAGGCAGCTCGGCAGATCCGGAGCGAGCTCGCGACCGAGGCGAAGACCCGCGGTCGCCGCGCCTTCCTCATGCTCGCGATCCTGACCGCGGTCGCGGTCGGCCTCGCGCTCGGCACGGGCCTCAAGGCCTCGCTGAGTCCGCGGGATCTGCTCGTCGCGGCGGTGGGCGTCGCGTTCATGCTGTTCGGTACGGTCGCGTCGTTCTCGCCGGACATGCGCTTCGGGCGCTGGGCGGCGGCGGGCCTCGCGGCCGTCGCCGTGGCGACCCCCACGTTCGCTGCGACCGCCTTCACGGAGGCGAGCGGCCCCGCGTGGGGAATGCTCGGGTGCTTCGTGATGATCTTCGCGGTCGGCGCGGTCGCGGTGGTGATGACACGGATCGCGCTCGGCGCGACGCGTCGTCGCTTCGGCGGCGCATCGCGGCTTCAAGCCGTCGCTGCGGCCTTGGCGGCCGCGATCGGCGTGGGCCTGCACTGCCCCGCGTCGAGCCTCGCACACCTCGCGACGCACGCGATCGCCGCCGCGCTCATCGTCGATGTCGTCGGACGCTTCGTCCTCCGTTGATTCCTCTCGGATCCGGGGGTGTACGCCTTGCGAGGGGTGGGGGGGTGCGCCTAGGATTGCGACCCCCATGGCCAACAACGACGGTGGCGCCGACATCAACGCAAAAAAAGATCGGTACCCTTTTCACAAGCGCTTCCTTCGCAAGCCGGTGCAAATCCGTGTGGAGGTCGAACGGTTCCAAGAGGGCCTCGACAGCTCCAGCGTCAACATGAGCCCGAGCGGCATCTGCTTCGAGCTCGAGGATCCGCTCGAGGAGGAGGAGCGCTTCCGCGTCCTCCTCTACATCCCGCGCGGCAAGGAAGTGGAGATCCTCAAGGTCAGCGCCCGTCAGGTCTGGCAGGAGATGCAGGACGACGGGAAGTACCGCGTCGGCGCCGCGTTCGAGCAGTTCGCGCCCGGTGACGAGCGCCGCATCCGTCAGTGGCTGCTCGAGGTCGACACTTCCGCTCAGCCCGCGAAGTAGCGCGACAGCAAGCCGCCCTTCTTCTCCGGCGGCGGACTCAACTCACGCATCGCCGCCAACGCGACCGTGTGATCCGGATCGAGCGCGAGCAACCGCTGATAGGCCGCCTTCGCGTTCGGCT
>JAUHYN010000431.1 GCA_030426505.1 bacterium
GGTGACGACCAGAATCGTCAGGAACGGGAGTCTCCAGGACACGCCACCTCTTTCCGGGGGTCGACGCCGTGTGCGGACAAATTATTTGGCGATACGATCCATATTGACAACATGACCCGTATATCCGATATACGTTGCCTATGACGATTTACGCCCGAGCCTCTACGCCCCTCTCCCTCACCTTCGCTGCCTCGTTCCTGCTCCTCACCGGATGTCGGATGTTCGGTCCGAACGCCCGCGACGCGCCCGACGTCGAGGCTCGGGCCACCCCCGAGCGGCTCGCCCGCGGCGCCTACCTCGTGAACGCCGTGACCGCCTGCAACGGCTGCCACACCGCCGCCGACACGGGGCGCTTCGGGCAGCCGCCGCTCGCCGGCAAGGCGGCCGGGTCAGGTGGCGACTGCCTCGACGAGTCGGTGATGCCGGGCCTCGTCTGCGCGCCCAACATCACGAGCCACGCGGACGGCCTCGGAGCGTGGACGGACGGTGAGATCCTCCGCGCGCTCCGCGAGGGCGTCGACAAGGACGGGGAGACGCTCTTCCCGATGATGCCCTACCCGCACTACCGCAGCATGTCCGACGAGGACGCGCTCTCGATCGTCGCTTACCTCCGGACGCTCCCGCCCGCCGCCGGCAAGGTCCCCGACACGAAGCTCGACTTCCCCGTCAGCGTGTTCGTCAACTTCGCGCCCCAGCCGATCGCGGCGCCCGTGCCGGAGCCCGACCGCTCCGATCGAATCGCGTACGGCGGCTATCTCGCCACCATCGGCGGCTGCAAGCAGTGCCACTCCGGCGTCGACGATCGCCACGAGCCGATCGAAGGCGAGAGCTTCGCGGGTGGACAGGTCTTCAAGGACGGGAGCGCCCACGTGGTGAGCGCGAACCTGACGCCCCACTCCAAAGGATTGAAGCGGTACACCCGCGAGCAGTTCATCGGTCGCTTCAAGTCGTTCGCGAGCGAGGACGCCCTCGTCCAAGTCGACGTCGCCGAACAGACCGTGATGCCGTGGTGGGTCTACGCGAACATGGACGAAGCGGATCTCGGCGCGATCTACGACTACCTGATGACGCTCGAACCCTTCGACCGCGCCGTGGACACCTTCCCGGAGCGGATCTGATTCGGAATACGAACCATATAGACAATATTTCGGGTGTATCGCATAGCATCGCCATGCCCAAGCGCACCAAGACCCGCACCTACGACAACGCCTTGCGCGAGGCCCGCGCCGAAGAGACGCGCCAGCGGATCCTCGCGTCGGTGAAGTGTTGGCGTCCGGGGGGATCGCGTCACTGACGATGCCGGCGGTCGCGAAGGCGGCGAAGGTGTCGTTGCCGACGGTGTACCGATACTTCCCGGACAAGGGCGCACTCGTCGACGCCGCGGCGGAGAGGATCCGCGAAAACATCGGCGTCCCGATGCGCGAGGAGCTCTCGCTGAAGCGCGTGGTCGAGACGGTGCGTCGCGTCGGTGAGCGCCTCGCGGACGAGACGGCGGGCTACAAGGTGCTCGTCGCCTCGCACGACGAGGTCCAGTTCGACGCGGAGGAGACCGCGACGCGTCGAGAGCGCCTCGACCGCGGCCTGCGCGAGGACCTCGAAGGGATCCGCGGCAAGGACCGGACGTTCTTCGTCGACGTCACGATGGTCCTCGCGAGCACCGTGGCGTTTCGCGCCTTCGAACGGTTCGGCTTCGACCGCAGTGCGACCAGCGATCGCCTGGAGTGGGTGTTGGAGACGCTGCTGCTGGGCATTCGTGCGCGCAAGGACGCGCGCGCGAGAGAGAGGAAGGGATGATGAGCACAGTGGAGTGGAAGGCCCCGAGCCCGGGGACCTGGGAGTTCGATGCGTCCCATTCGACCGGACCGATGAGCCGGTTCCTCGAGGACGTCATGTTGACCAACTACACGGAGGGGATGGCGCGTGGCTTCGCGGCGGTCGGTGCTCCGCTCGCGACCATCGAGGCCTGCACGATCAACGGGTTCGCTTACATGTGTCCGCGCCCGCTCGGAGGTCCCGCCGAGCCGAAGGGCCCTCCGCCGAAGCTGTTGATGACGCTCCTGTTCGCGCTGGTCCCCGAGCTGCGTCGTCGCAAACGGCGCGCGACGAAGTTGTTCAAGGAGCGTCCGTGGCGCGCGGCAATGAGGCAGTGGGAGACGTCCGGCCAGGACGCGGCGATCCAGAAGCTGCGCGGACTCGAGGCCGACGCTCCGGCCGAGCTCGACGACGCCGCGCTCGCGACGCTCGTCGAGCGCATCGCCGAGGTGGGACGACGCATCGTGCTGGAGCACTTCGAATGCGCGCCCCTCGTCGTGATCCCACTCGGTGACTTCTTCGTCCACGGCCAGCGGTGGGCGGGTCTGTCCGCCAAGGCCTCGGCGCGAGCCATCGCGGGCTTCTCGTCCGCGACGACGGCGCCGCTCGCGATGCTCGACGCCGTCGTCGACGCGCTCCGGGCGGCCGACGCGCTCCACGTGCTCGAGCGTCCGGCCTCCGAGGTCGAAGCCGCGATCGCCGAAGCGTCGCCCGACGCGGCGACCGCGCTCGAGGCGTACCTCGAAGCGTACGGTCTCCACATCATCAGCGGGATCACGCTGTTCGACCTCACGCTCGCCGAGGCCCCCGAGGTCTGGGTCGCCTCCCTGCGCGGGCGGTTGGTCCCGAACGCGTCGCTCGCAGATCCGCGCTCGGCTTCCGAAGCACTCGCTCGGCAAATGCGATCGTCGGTCCCCGAAGCGCATCGCGCTCAGTGGGACGAAATCGTCGCGGATGCCCAAGCGGTGACGCACTACCGCGAGGCGACGGCCGGCGCCCTGTCGCGCTGGATGGGCGTCGCGCGGCGCGCGCTCCTGGAGACCGGCCGCCGCCTCGTCGAGCGAGGGATCGTCGAAGTGAACGAGAGCGCGCTCGACATGACCCCCGCCGAGGTCGCAGAGATACTCCGCGGTCGCGGCCCGAGCGGTGACGAGCTCCGGCGTCGGACACAGACGCGGATCGAGCGGTCGAAGCTGACCCCGCCGCGGTACGTCGGTCCGCCTCCGATGGGACCTCCGCTCGATCGATTCCCACCGGCGGTCGCGCGCGTCGTGGAGGCCGCGACGGCGATGACGAGTCGCTTCAACGCCGACGCGGATCCGATCGAGGGGTCGGGCATCGCGGGGCACGGTGTGAGTCGCGGCGTCGTCGAGGGCGTCGCTCGAGTCGTGCGCGGCCCCGAAGACTTCACGCGCGTCCGCGTCGGCGACATCCTCGTGACGCGGACGACGTCGAACGCGTTCAACGTGGTGCTCGCCCTCGCCGGCGGAATCGTCACCGAGGTCGGCGGTCTGATCTGCCACGCCGCGATCGTGTCCCGCGAGTTCGGCATCCCCGGCATCGTCGGCGCCGCCGGCGCGATGACCGAGATCCCCGACGGCGCGCTCGTCCGCATCGACGGAGACCGAGGCGTCGTCGAAGTGCTCGAAGCCGTCGCACCGGAAGACTCCGCTCCAGCGGCGCCCGAGGACACGACAGTAAAGCGCGAGCCCCGAGCGCCGGCGTCGGCCGGACGGTGCGTACCTCTCCTCGACGCGGTCGATCGCGCGGTCTTCGGGGGCAAGGCCGCGAACCTCGCGCGGGTCGCGGCGGGCGACGTCCCGATCCCGGAAGGCGTCGCGCTCGACTGCGCGTATACTGAAGCGATCGCGGCGCGCGACGCGGCGCACCTCGAGCGGCTGGCCGAGACGTTGGCGACGCTGCCAGGACCGTGGGCCGTGCGTTCGTCGGCGCTCGCGGAGGACAGCGACCTCGCGAGCTTCGCCGGTCAGTTCACGACGGTGCTCGACGTCGGGGACTTCGAGGCGTGCGTGTCGGCGATTCGCACCGTCTGGGACTCCGCGCAGGCGGCCGGCGTCATCGCGTACCGTGAACGCATGGGGCTGTCGGAGCCGGTACGAATGGCGGTCGTGATCCAACGACTCCTCGACGCGCGCGTCGCCGGTGTCCTGTTCACGCGCGAAGATGGCGACCACCTCGTCGAAGCGAGCTGGGGCCTCGCGGAGCCGCTCGTGTCCGGAGAGATCGAACCCGATCGATTCCGGCTCGACGCGACCGGAGCTCTCGTCTCCTCGCGCATCGCGGACAAACGACACGAGCTCCGCGCGGGCGGGACACGGGAGGTGGACGACGCGCGCGTGAGCGCCCCCAGCCTCACCGAGTCGCAGCTGACGAAGCTCGCAGCGCTCGCGCATCGGTGCGCCGTGGTGTTCGGGCAACGCCAGGACGTCGAGTGGGTGTTCACCGAGGTCGGCGCGCTGGTCTGCGTGCAGTCACGACCCATCACCGCGGCCCTCCCCGCTCCGGACTGCCGCCCCAGGAGGTCCCTCGCATGACGCTCACGATCAACGAACTGGCGGCGGCGGGCGCCGCGATCGCGATCGCGGATCGCACCGGGATGTTCGTGCGCCTCCGTGAGGGGCCCGCCACGCTCGAAGAGCTGGCGCCCGAGCAAGACACCGAGGGGCGCATGTCCGCGAAGGTGTTGTCGGTGCTCGTCGCGCTCGGCCTGCTCCGCTTCGACGGCGACGCCTACGCGCTCGATCCGAACACCGCGGTGACGCCCGCGCTCCAACTCGGAGGGCCCGGACAAATCACGGAGCGCTGGATGCACCTCGAGCGGATGGTCCGCGACGGGGCCCCCGCCCTGATGCACGAGACGAAGCACCGCGACCAGGCGTACGGCGGCGTCGTCCTGCTCCTCGAGAAGCTCCTCGACGACGCCGCGCGACGACTCGCCGCCGAGCTCACCGCGCGCTCGCCGAAGCGCGTGCTCGACGTGGGCACCGGCTCCGGCGTGTGGAGCCTCGCGCTCCTCGAGGCGTGCCCCGAGTGCTCCGCGGTCGGGCTCGACCTCCCGCAGGTGATCCCGCGCTTCGAAGCGCGCGCCGCGGAGCGCGGGCTCGCGGGCCGCGCGGTCGGGCTCGCCGGGGACTACTTCGAGGCGCCCCTCGAAGCCTCCGCGTTCGACGTGATCGTCGTCGGCAGCGTCCTCCACCTCGAGACCCCGGCGCGCGCGCGCGCGCTCCTGACTCGACTGCGCCCCGCGCTCGCACCCGGCGGCGCGATCGTCGTCGCCGACATGCTGATGACGGACACGACCGCGCGGCGGCAGGCCGTCGCAGCGTACGCCTTGGAGCTCGCGCTGCGCGTCGAAGGCGGCCAGCCGCACGCGGCGGAGGAGATTCGTGCGTGGTTGGAGGCGCTGGGCCTCACCGTCGGCGAGCCGCTCCCGCTCGACGAAGTGCGACCGACCGGGATGGGCGCACTGATCGGCGCGTCGTAGCGTTCGCGGTCACCCGCGCGCGAACGCGTAGAGCGCGTGCCGAACGATGTAGTCCTTCACCGCCGGGCGCAGCGCCTCCGCCAAGAACGCTTCGTCCGTCGACCGACGCACCGCGCTCGAGCTCACCGCGGTCAGCCGCGGACCGTCTTCGCGATCCACACCCGCGTCGACTCCGACCCGCGGCACCACCACCACCGGGACGCGCGCCATCAGCTCGGCGCTCGACTTCCAGCGACCGGCCGACAGGTCCGCGTAGGTGTCCTCGCCGAGGAGCAACGCGAAGCGGCGCCCGGGGTGGACCGCTTCGAGGTGGTCGATCAGATCGATCGTCCCGAGGCGCTCATCCGGGCGGGCGAGGCACATCGCGCGCTCGTCGTCGCGCACCTCGACCCGCCCCGGCGACACGTCCGGCAGATCCGTGAACGCGAGCTCGGCCATCGCGAGGCGGTGCTCGAACGACGGCATGTCCCGCTTGTCCGAGAACGCGTGCCGGTAGACCGGCATCACCCACAGCGCCGCGACCGGCGCGTCGAGCTCGTCGAAGGAAGGCTTCGTCGCCGCCCACCGCACGATCCCCGCGTGCCCCCCGAGCCCGGTCGGGGGGTTGGCGGAGAGTCCGAACAACAGCGTGTAGCCGTCAGACACGAGCGGCGCGCTGGTCCTCGGGGAGGTGGCACTTCTTGTACTTCTTGCCGCTCCCACACCAGCACGGATCGTTGCGACCCGGGCGCTTCTGCTTCGTGCGATCCGGACCCGACGGCTTGCTCGGCGCGACCGCGTCCGCCTCTTCCTGGTCCGCGCCGCCCTGCAGCTGCGCGGCGCGCGCGAGCGCTTCGGCCGCGCGGCGCTGACGCTCCTGCTCGCGGCGCACTTCCTCCGGCGACATGAGCACCACGTTGAAGATGTCCGCGAGGACGTTGTGGTCGACCTCGCGCATCATCGACGTGAAGAGCCAGTGGCCCTCGCGCTTGTACTCGATCTTCGGATCCTTGCTGCCGTACCCGCGCAGGCCGATGCCCTCGCGGAGGTGATCCATCTGCGTGAGGTGGTCGCGCCAGTGATCGTCGATCTGCCTGAGGTAGATCTGGCGGAGCATGTAGCGCCACACCGGCTCGCGGACCTTCGCGTGGACCGGCATCGCGTCCTTCGTGACGAGGCCGCCCTCGAGCACGACGAAGTCCTTCGCGAGCTCCTCCTGCTTCCGCTTCCAGCGCTTCTCGATCGCCTCGTAGACGTACACCTCGAGGTCCTCGAAGCGCATGGTGTCGCCCTTGAAGTCGAGCGTCGTGCCGAAGAGGGACTTCACCTTCGCCTTCACCGTGTCGAGGTCCCACTCCTCCATGGAGCGCTTCGGGGGGCAGGCGTTGAAGCAGATGTAGTGGACGACGCGCTCGATCATGTCGAGCACGTCCTCGGACATGCCGTCGTCGCCGAGGACCTGGCGGCGCAGACCGTAGATGGTCTTGCGCTGCGTGTTCATCACGTCGTCGTACTCGATGAGGTTCTTGCGGATGTCGAAGTTGTGACCCTCGACGCGCTTCTGCGCGTTCTCGATCGACTTCGTCACCATCTTCGCCTCGATCGGGACGTCGTCCTCCATCCCGAGGCGCTCCATCATCCCCATCAGCTTGTCGCCGCCGAAGATGCGCATCAGGTCGTCCTCGAGCGAGAGGAAGAACTGCGAGCTGCCCGGATCGCCCTGACGACCCGCGCGACCGCGGAGCTGGTTGTCGACGCGC
>JAUHYN010000432.1 GCA_030426505.1 bacterium
TCTTCGACGTCACCGCGACTCCGGTCGCCGAGCACGACTACGCTCCGCAGTTCCTCCGCAGCGTGGCCTTCGCGCCGACCTCGGACCGGATGGCGTTCGCCTTCGGGTCGGGGCACTACCAGCTCGGCGTGGTGGAGCTGACGGAGGCGGGGCCCCTCCCGCCCGTCGACGCCACCGATTTCGCCGGTCCGGACATCGCCCTGTCGATGGGCCGGCTCCTGACGACGTTCGACCGAGGCACGCCGTGGAGCGCCGCCGGCGACCACGTCCTCGCCGAGGCGCGCGTGACCGGCTACGTGCAGAGCGAGCTCCACGTACGAGCGCCGCTCGTGTTCGCGACTGCGGCGGGCGCGCACGCGCTCGTCGAGCTCCCGGTGGCGCCGAGCAACGTGCCACCCGAGTTCGTCGGCCCTGATCTGCTCCTCTTCGCGGATCACCTGTTCGACGTGGGCGATCTGGCCCAGCCGTTCCGGGCGCCGCCCGACGCGCTGCCGTTCGCGGACTGGGACGTCACCGCCATGCTCGGCCGCGGACCGAGGATCATCTACCGCCGAACGCCCCCCGGGGCGTTCGAACCGCTGAACGATCCGGGCCCGCCGCTCGTCACACGGTTGGGCTACATCGCCGACCTCTTCCCCGAGGGCACCGGTGCCCTGACGGCGGACGGGAGCTTCTCGAGCTTGACGGAGTACCCCGCGTTCCGTCTGCACGACCTCGCGCAGAGCCAGTCGGTGGAGGTCACGCCCGTCGACGGGGTGGCGACGACCCGCTTCCTCGGCATCTCGATCGAGCTCCCGCGGAGGTACGCGCGATGAACGCCACGAAGTGGGCCCTCCTCCTCGCGCCCCTCGCGTTCGCCTGCACCGGATCCTCCGGCGGCGGCGGTGTCCTCGTCGAGACGGCCGACGCGCCGAGCGGCGCGTGCGCCACGTCGGGATCCATCGTGCGCTCCGGCGTCGACGCCGACGGCGACGGCATGCTCTCCGCCGCGGAGACGCAGAGCGAGACACTCCTGTGCGACGGGGAAGACGGCGTCGACGTCCTCGTCGAGCTGTCGGCCCAGCCGTCCAGTCCGATGTGCCCGGACGGCGGCACGCGCCTCGACCGCGGCTTCGACGATGACGGCGACGGTACACTCGGCGCCCAAGAGGTCACCGTCACGCAGGTCGTATGTAACTCGGCCGACGGTGCGCCGGTCGTCCTCGAGGTCTCCACCTCCACCGACGCGGAGTGCCCCCCCGGCGCGCGCGGCCGCGCGTGGCGATGGGGCTACGACCTCGATGGCGACGGCGCGCTCACGCCCGACGAGGTCCGCGCGACGAGCGCCGTCTGCGACGCACCGCGCGGCGCACCGTCCCTCCTCGAGTTCGTCCCGCTCGCCCCCGGCGCGGCCTGCCCGGGCGGAGGCGCCGAGGTTCGCTTCGGCCTCGACGAGGACTTCGACGGCGCGCTCTCGTCCGGGGAGCTCACGGGCACCACCGCGCTCTGCTTCGGCGCGCGGTACATCACGAGCCTCGAGCGCCTGAGCCCCGGGCCGACCTGCCCATCGGGCGGGTGGCGCGTACACGGCGGCGACGACGACGACGGCGACGGCGTCCTGCAGCCCTCGGAGATCCAGCGGACCTCGGACGTCTGCAGCGGCGTGGACGGCACGCCGCTTCGGATGGAGGTGGAGACGGTGGCGGCCGGCGCCGAGTGCGCGGCCGGCGGCCTCCGCTTCGTCGGCTACCTCGATCTCGACCTCGACGGCACGCGCGACGCGAACGAGCCCACGCAAGTCGCCTTGCTCTGCGGCGGCGACGACGCCACAGCGGGGCTCATCAGCGACGTGCAGGTCGTCGCCTCCAGCACCACGTGCCCCGCGGGCGGCGTCTCCGTACGCGCGGGCCCCGACGACGACGGCGACGGCGTGCTCGACCCGAACGAGGCGACGAGCGACCTCTTGATCTGCTCCGGCGAGGACCGCGCGGCGCTGGTGGAGATCGACGAGCTCGGGAGCGACCCCCAGTGTCCCGCCGCCGCGCGGCGGATCCGGAGCGGCTGGGACCTCGACGCGAACGGCGCCCTCTCCGAAGCGGAGACACGCAACGCCTCCACGGTGTGTCTACCGATCGCCACGACGCCGTTCGAGATCCTCCCGCTCCAGATGGAGCCGGCGCTGTACCTCCTCCCGTACCGGGAGACGCTCGACATCCAGGGCGGCATCGGAGACCCGACGCAGTTCGAGTGGTCGGTCACCGACCTCCCGCCGGGGCTCGCGTTCGATCCGGTCACCCGGCGCATCGAAGGCATCGCGCGGCAGTTCGGCGATTACGCGATCTCCATCCTCGTGCGCGACGAGCTCGGCCAGTACCTCCGCGCCGTGCGCACGCTTTCCGTGGAGGGCCCGCTGCGGATCGTGGAGTACGTCCTCCCGATCGCGGAGCGCGGCGTACCCTACGATCACGCGCTCGAGACGGTCGGCGGCGACGGCTCGAACGTCACCTTCACGATCCTCGAAGGCACGCTCCCCGCGGGTCTGTCGATGAGCGCGACGGGCCAGATCACCGGCACCTCGCTGTACGGAGGCGGCGCGACGTTCCTGCTCCGCGTCACCGCGGGCGGCGAGAGCGCGCAAGCGTACATCGAGATGCCGCAGCAGACGCGGTGGGCATTCGTCTCGGATTCGCTGCCGCGCTACCTCGTCGACGTCACCGGCAGCACGCCGGGCGCGCCCCTCCCGGCCGGCACGAGCGGCGCCAACGCCGCGCCCACCTTCGGCGCGTTCTCGCCGGACGGACGCTGGCTGATCTGGTCGTCCCCCACACGAGTCGTCGCGTGCGGAGGCGCCACGCCCCAGGTCGTGCCCCACGCGTTCGCAGGACTCGTCGAGGGACCGGTGTGGTCGCCCGACGGACGCTGGTTCAGCTACGCGAACGCGACTCAGCGCTTCGTCGTCGACATGTCCGGGACGACCGTCCCGGCGCCCACGATGATCTACCCGGCGACGGCGGTCCCGACGTTCTCGCCCGACGGCAACCGCCTCGCGTATCGCGACGGCAGCCAGCTCTTCGTGGTCCAGCTCGGGAGCCCACCCGGTCCGCCGCAGCTCGTCGCGTCCGGCGTCAGCCGCTTCTCCTGGCTGCGCTCGACGTGGATCGTCATGCACCGAAACTCCGGGCTGTACGTCTCCGACGTCGCCGGCACCCCGACGACGCCCACGCTCGTCGGACCGTCGAGCGCCACCGTCGTCGAGAACCGCACGGGCCGGCGCCTCGTGATCGGCAGCAACGACCTCGCGTACACCGACATCGACGCGTTCCCCGGCCCCATCGTCTCGCTGAACACGAACGGGACGGGCTCCACCGCGTCCGCCTCTCCCGACGGCCGACTGGTGTTCTACGAAGGTGGCAACGCAGGCTTCGTGGATCTCGACACCGAGGTCGAGATCCGCGCACCGGCCTTCATCAGCGCGGGCATGGACTTCGTCGGCTGGGGGCCACGCGCAGACCGGCTCGTCCTCGAGCACGGGCTGCTGCCGAATCGCGGCATCGCCGTGGTCGGCCTCGGGGTCCCCGCGGTCGAGCAGTCGACGCCGCTCGCCTATCGCGCGTACTTCTTCGGCCGGTACTTCGAGCGCGCGCTGTTCGTGGACTCCAACGACACCTTCTCGACCTGGGCGCTCGGTCCGACGGGCCTCGTCGACACCGGCGCACTTCCGCCGATCGTCCTGCCGAACGGAGGCTGGTTCTGGTACGACGCGAACGTCCGCGTCGCGGTATACGAAGACGCGCTGGGGCGAGCGCGGTTCGTGGATCTCGACGGGCCTTCGCCGAACGCACTCCTGCTCGCCAGCCCGACCGCCGAACTCGTGTCCCTTCAGGGCGGGACGGAGGATCGCTGATGCGTCACGTGGAGAAGCTCCTCTTCCTCGCCGCGCTGACGGCGTGCAGCGGCGGCGGCGGTCCGACCGCTCCGATCTTCACCGTCGAGGAGGCCGCGCCGCAGGTCTGCCCGCACGGCGGGACACTCAATCGGTTCGGCTACGACCGAAACGGCGACGGACACCTCGACGACACCGAGACGCAGGAGTCGTTCGCGACCTGCGACGGCGGCCCCGGTGCGAACTCGCTGCTCGAAGTCACGACGGCGAGCGTGACCGACTGCCCGGGCGGCGGCTCGGTCCTGAGGACCGGCTTCGACGACGACGGCGACGGCGTCCTGCAGGCCGCGGAGCGCGACGCGACGGCCGTACTGTGTCGCGGCGAGCCGAGCGTACTCGTCCTCGTCGAGACCAGCCCGGGCGCGCCGAGCTGCCCTGGCGAGCGCGGCGCCGAGATCCGGGTCGGCCCCGACGTGAACCGCGACGGCCAGCTGAACGATACCGAAGTCACGCAGCGCCGCGAGGTCTGCGCGGGCGAAGCGGCCACGCCGACGCTCGTCAGCACGCGCCCCGAGCTCCCCGGCCCGAACTGCGAACGCGGTGGCACGCGCTACACGATCGGACGCGACGACGACGGCGACGGCACTCTCGATCCTCCCGAAGTCGAAGAGACCGGCTTCTTCTGCCGGCCGGCTTCGAGCATCGTCGATGTCGCGCTCGAGGACGCCGCGACTAGCACCGTGTGTCCCTCGCGCGGGGGCACGCGCATCACGAGCGGGCTCGACGAGGACGGGGACGGCGCGCTCGCCAGCGACGAGGTCGATCGCGTCGCCTTCGTCTGTCACGGCCTCGACGGCCAGATGCCGCTCACCGTGATCACCACCGAGGCCCCGGGCGCCAACTGCGCCGTGGGCGGCCGTCGCGTCGAGGTCGGTGTCGATGCGAACTTCGACGACCAGCTCTCGCCGACCGAGGTGCAGAGCGTCGGCTACGTGTGTGACGGCGAGCCCGCCGGCTCGGGCACCGCGCTCCGGGTGCGCGACGTTCCGCCCGGCCCGCCGTGCGTCAGTGGAGGCGTCGCGATCGAGACCGGCCCCGACGCCGATGGTGACGGCGTCCTCGACGAAGCCGAGATCCAGGACACTCGCTACGTCTGCCACGGCGCCGCCGCGCTCGTCCTCGTCGAGGGCGAGATCGAGCCGCCGGGCGCGAACTGCGCCGCGGGCGGGCTCCGCTTCGCGGTCGGCATCGACGCCGACGGCGACGGGACGCTCGCGACCACCGAGCAGTCCGAGACGAGCTTCATGTGCGGAGCGAACGCGGCGATCCCGTTCGTCGTCGACACCCCGCGCGTCCTCGACGGCCTCGTCGGCCAGCCGTTCGACGCCGCGCTCGAAGCCTTCGGCGGGATCGGTGGGGTCGTCGGCTGGTCCATCGTCTCCGGCGCGCTGCCCACGGGGCTCGGCCTCCAGCCGGCGGGCGCCTACGGGCGCATCTCGGGCACGCCCACCGTCGTCCAGACCGCGACGTTCGAAGTCGAGGCCGCGGACTTCTTCGGTACGACGACGCGCCGCACGTACACACTCCGAATCACGCAGCCCTTCACGGTGAGCGCGGTCGGGCTCCCGCGGGTGCGCGTCGGCGTGCCGTACCAGGGGCAGCTCGCGGCGAGCGCCCCGGTCGCGAGCTGGCGCATCGTCGCGGGGAGCCTCCCGGCCGGCCTCACGCTGAACGCCGCCACGGGCGAGGTCCAGGGCACCCCGACCGAGCACCGCGGGCACGCGATCGTCGTCGAGGCCGTGACCGCCGACGGACGCAGCGACCGCGCCCGCGTCCTGATTCCCGGCACGACCCGCTGGGTCGCGGTGGTGCAGACGGAAGCGTCGGGCGCGCGCCAGGTCTTCGTCGCCGACGTGGAGGGCGCCCTCGCAGGGCCGCCGGTCCGCGTGAGTCCTGCGCTGGCTCCGAACGCGCCGGGCGCCGAGGACGCGATCGACCAGTACGAGACCGACAAGCTCTCCTTCTCGAGCGGAGGCCGGCTCGCGTTCATGGGTGACTTCGCGGACCGACGTGCCCGCGAGCTCTGGGTCGCGGAGCTTCGTGGCGCTCCGTCCGTCGCCGTCCGCGTACATCCGGTGCTGCCCGCGGGCCGGAACGTCGGCGGCTTCGCGTGGGCGCCCGACGCCGACGTGCTCGTCTACACCACCGACGTCGACGAGCGCGGCGCGTTCGATCTGTACGCGGTGCGCTTTGGACCGAGCGGGCCGCTCCCGCCCGTTCGCTTGACGGAGCTCGCGGGGTCATTCGGTCGCGTCATCGATTTCGCGCCGAGCCCGGACGGGTCGCAGGTCGCGTTCATCGCCGACTTCGAGGTCGCGGGGCGCCGCGATCTGTACGTGGTGTCCACGACGACGCCGACGCCCGAGCTCGTGCAGCGCGCCGTCGATCCGGGGCGCTACACCAGCAACACCTACTTCGCGCCGTCGGATCCGCTCGTGTGGTCTCCGGACTCGCGGTGGGTCGTCGCGCCGATGGAGGCGTCGATCCTCGTGGTGCGGACCTCGACCGCAGGCGCGACGGCTCGCGAGTACGGCGGCGTCGCGGCGAAGGCCGAGGACGTACGATTCGCGCCGACCAGCGACAAACTCGTGTACGGCGAGCGCGAGGGCACGGCGGCGCCGGACACGGCGGTGTTCGTCGTCGATCTCGCGGCGGCCGGGTCACTCCCGCCCGTGCGCGTCGACGACGGAACCGGAGCGTTCCGCGTCTCGGACTTCAGCAACACGCAGTGGAGCCCGGACGGCGACGGCTTCCTGGCGAACGGCCCGAACCCGAACATCGAGCTGGCCGTCTCGATGGGGTCGACGCGGTGGCTCCGCGTGTTGCCGGCGCCCTCCGCGACGCTGCTCCCGGACGCGTCGGGGTTCACCTCCGACGAGGACCTCTACTACTTCGACGACCTCGCGAATCCGTACGACATCAACGCTCGACCCTCGGCCTTCGACTGGTCGGGGGACAACGTGATCGAGGTATCTATCACCGCCTTCCTTCTGGGGTTCGAACACCGGCAGCGCACGCTGCCGGACCGGCAACATCGCTTCCAGTCATCGGTCACGCTCAACAAGAGCGGCGACGTGGGGTGGTCGCTGATGCACGAGGGGGTCGGCGTCATCGCGCGCTACGCG
>JAUHYN010000433.1 GCA_030426505.1 bacterium
GCCGGCATCAGGGCCGGGGTCGGGTACCGCTCGTCGAGGTACTCGGAGATGGTCGAGGTGTCCGCGAGCGCGAGCGTCCCGTCGATGAGGACCGGGGCGTGCGAGAGGGGGTGGACCGACGCGAGGCCCGGGCTCCTCGGCCCGCCGGTCTTCGGACCGGACAGCGCGAGGTCGATCCCCTTTTCGGCGGCGATGATGCGGATCCGCGCGGAGAGTGGGCTGATCGGGAGCTGGAAGAGCTTCAGGGCCATCGATCGATCAGATCGGCAGCTCCGGCCCCGTTTCGAGTCTTTTTGATACGGAGCGCCAGCAGGCTGCTGAAGAACTCCCGCACACCTGTCGCCGGCGCCCTTCTCGCGTACTCACCGCGCCGGCTCCGCCTCTCGTCGGTTGCGTACGCCCGGTATGCGCCCTCCTCACGCGGCGACTACGCAAGAAGCTCGCTCGCCGACAGACGCACGGGAGTTCTTCAGCAGCCTGCTAGAACTCTTCGAGGTCGCTCCCCATGAGCGACTTCACCTTCCGCTTCGCGCGCCACTTGGAGAAGGCGCCCCAGGCCACCACGAAGCCGATCACGAGGATCGCGAGCTTGAGGACGTCGTACAGGATCTCTTCGCCGCCCTCGATCTTGTCCTTCAGGCGCCGGTACTCGACGTTCATCGGTGCGATCTCCTCGAGGCGCGTCATGAGATCCTTCATCTCCATCTCGTTCTTCGTCTCGTAGGCCGTCCACGCGCGCGTCGCGAGCTGCTCGCCCATCCAGATGCGCTCGTCCTCGTCCTCGCGCTGCGCCTGCGCCTCGTTGAAGAGCTTGATGGCGCCCGAGATGTCGCCGGACTGCAGCTTCTTCCGGTACGACTCGCGCACGATCTTCTCGCGCATCACAGCGTGGCGCGGCGAAGTCCCGTCGTACTTCTCGCTGCGCGCGAGGAGCTTTTCGGTCTTGTCGAAGTCGCCGCTGACGAACGCCATCTTCGCGCACTCGAACGACGCCTTGCCGGCGACCTTGTTCCCGCGCGGGTGTGACGTCACGCCCTCGTCGCCGGCCTCGGCGACGATCATGTCGAGCTTCTCGCACGCGTCCTTCCACGCCTGGCCGTCGTGGTAGCGGAGCAGGAGCACCCACAGGCTGGGGATGCGCTTCTTGCTGCCGGGCGGCGGGAGCGTCTCCTCGGTGAGGTACTCCTCGGGCTCGTCCCACTGCTCCTGGACCCTGCGCTCGCGCTTCGTCAGCCCCGGCCCGCCGATGCGGCTCGACCCGAGCTTGATCTCCGGAGAGGACTCCTCACCCTGCGCCGAGGCGGAGGGCGCCCAGGCCAACGTCGTCGCGAACGCCAGGAGCGCCCCGCACATGATCGACTTGTCCATCACGCGCTGCACCCTATGTTCCGGCTCCCGAATAATCAAAGACGCGAATGACCGAGACGACGGTTGGACGAACTAGGCGTCGAAGGGGGCCTCGGCGGCGCCCGAGTGGTCCGCGAGGAAGATCGCGTCCAGCCGCTCCCCGGCCGAGAACGCCCGGACGCCGTCCGGCAGCATCACCAGCGCGTCCACCCCCAGCATCGACGGGAGCGATCCCGAACCCTGGAGCCTCAGCGGCCGCGCGTAGACCGTGTCGCCGTCCCGCTCCAGTGTGGCCCGCGCGAGCTCCGGGCGCCCCGGCGAGTGCGTGTGGTCCGCGGCGAGCGCGACCGAGTGCCGCACCCGGAAGGGCTTCGGGTCACCGAGCATCCGCCGCAGCCCCGGCCGGACGAACACCTCGAACGTCACCATCGCGCTCACCGGGTTCCCGGGGAGGCCGACCACCGGCTTGTCGCCCGCGAGCCCGAACGTCAGCGGCTTGCCGGGCTTGATGCGGACCTTCCAGAAGCTCGCGTCGATCCCGTTCTTCTCGAAGGCGTCCTTCACGAGATCGTAGTCGCCGACCGACACCCCGCCGCAGGTGATCAACAGGTCGGCGCCGAGCCCCTCGCGGATCCGCTCGACCGTCACGTCCAGGTCGTCGGGCACGTTCGGCACGACCCACGGGATCCCGCCCGCCTCGCGGACCTGCGCCGCGAGCGCGTAAGCGTTCGAGTTCACGATCGTCCCGGGCTCCTCCGGATCCGTCACGTCGCGCAGCTCGTCGCCGGTCGACAGGATCGCGACGACCGGTCGGCGGAACACGCTCACCGCGCCGATGCGCTGCGCCGCGAGCAGCCCGATCTCGCCCGGGCCGATTCGCATCCCCTTCGGGAGCATCACCGCGCCCGCCTCGAGGTCGCTCCCGCGCTTGCGGACGTTCTCGCCGGACTTCGGGGCCTGGTCGATCGACACCGCGCCGTCCGTCGGCGACGTGTTCTCCTGCATCACCACCGCGTCCGCGCCGGGGGGCATCACCGCGCCGGTGAAGATGCGCATCGCGCGCCCGGCCTCGAGCTCAGCCGGCGCCGGTCCGCCCGCGCGCGACTCGCCCGCGAGCGGGAGCGTCGCGCCGACCGTCGCGTCCGCGGCGCGCACGGCGTAGCCATCCATCGCGCTGTTGTCGAACGGTGGCAGATCGGCGCGCGCGAGGACGTCGTGCGCGACGAAGCGCCCCGACAGATCGTGCAGCGTCACCCGCTCTTCGCCGAGCGTGCGAAACGCCGGCATCATGACTTCGAGGGCTTCCGAGATCCGCTTCACGCGGGCTGGTCTACCGCTTCGCCGGGGCGTCGTCGAGCGTGGCGTACCAGCGCATCAGGAGGTCGCGGTGGTACGGGTAGCAGCCGTCCGGGATCTCGTGCCGCGCGTAGAAGCCGCCGCCCGCGATCTCCGTCTTGGCGCGCGGGACGATCGCGCGCGGCGGATCGTCGATCGTCGCGGTCAACGCGACCGACACGTAGCCGCGCTCCGTCCGCACCTCGGTGTCGAAGTGTGTGTGATCGACGCGGACGCCGCCGAGCCCGATCTCCTCCTCGAGCTCGCGCTCGAGGCCCTCCCACAGCGCTTCGCCCCGCGTGATGAATCCGCCGGGGAGGCCCCAGCGCCACGGCGTGCGGAAGCGGTGGTCGAGCAACAGCACGCGGTGGTCGCGGTCGCTCACGATGCCGACCACGCCGACCAGGAACAGATCGTTCGTCAGGAACAGCACCTGGCGGCGCGCGCCCTGCGGCATGACGTCCCACAGGCGCTGCGCCGTCGATAGCCAACGGTCTTTGAGGCTCACGACTTCTTGGGCCGCATCGCCGTGAGCATCTGCTTGATGTTCTCGCGGTCGTACTCGACGAAGCGATTCATCTCGCCCGCGCCCTGCAGCCACTCGCCGCCGTCGATCACCACGCACTCGCCGTTCACGTAGCCGGCCTCGCGACTCATCAGGAAGACGGCGAGGTTGGCGAGCTCTTGGTGCTCGCCGAAGCGCTTCATCGGGATGCGCTTCTTCATCTCGTCTTCCATGCTCTGGTCGGGGAGGAGCCGCGTCCACGCGCCCTCCGTCGGGAACGGCCCGGGCGCGATCGCGTTGCAGCGGATGCCGTACGCCGACCCCCACTCCACCGCGAGCGACTTCGTCATCGCGAGCACGCCGGCCTTCGCCATCGCGGACGGCAGCACAAACGCCGAGCCGGTGTACACGTAGGTCGTGAGGATCGAGAGGATCGAGCCGCCTTCCCCCTGCGCGATCATCTGACGGCCGACCGTCTGCGTCGCGTTGAACGAGCCGGTCATCACGATGCCGACGACGGCCTCGTAGCCGCCGACCGAGAGATCCTCGGAGGGGCACAGGAAGTTGCCGGCCGCGTTGTTCAGGAGGCCATGCACCGCGCCGTACTTCTCGACCGCCTTCGCGACCATCGCCTCGCACGCCTCGTGCGAACGGACGTCGACCTGCACGCCGAAGACGTTGCCGTTCGTCGCGGCGCGCATCTCTTCGGCGGCGGCCTCGATCTTTTCGATGTTGCGCGAGGCGATGACGACGTTCGCGCCGAGCTCGGCGTAGCGCGTCGCCATCGACTTGCCGAGGCCGGAGCCGCCCCCGGTCACGATGATCGTCTGGCCCTCGAGGAGGTCTTGGCGATACATCGCGCTACTTCTTCTCGAGCGTGCGCGCGTACGCGATGATCTGCTTGATCTGGTCGGGCTTGAAGACCGAGCCGAAGGCCGGCATCTTGTTGCGCCCCTCGGTGATCAGCTTCGCGAACGCCGCGTCGTCGTACTTCGCGTGCGTCTCCGGGAGCGTGAGGTTGCCGATCTGCGGCATCATCTGCCGCATCATCTGACCGGTCCCGTCCGGGCCGTGGCAGTTCGCGCACGCCGTCATGAACAGCTTCTTGCCGGCCTCGGCGTCGCCGCCCCCGGCGTTCGCCGTCGCGGCGGCCGCCGACGCGGGTTTCGCGGGCGGAGGTGCGGGCGGCGCCTTCGCGGGCGCGGCGGCGGTGCCCGACGCGGGCGCCTTCTTCGCTTCGTTGCAGCCGAAGCCCGCGATGAGCGCGAGGGCCAGGATCGAGGTCGTGAGAGGTCGATTCATCGAACGGCGGATTAGCACGCCGCTCGTACGGAGGCCAACCAGGCGCGGTGGCTCAGGGGAAGAGGCCGCGCGTGAGCATCGCTTCCGTCACGCGGTGGATGCCGAGCGCGAGCGTCGCACTGCGCATGTCGGTGTCGAGCTTCTTCTGGAACGCGATGCACTCCGCGAACGCCTCGTTGAGGATCCGGAAGAGCCGCGAGTTGATCTCCTTGCGGGTCCAGAAGAACGACTGGAGGCCCTGCACCCACTCGAAGTACGAGACGATCACGCCGCCGGAGTTCGCGAGGATGTCGGGGATGACGAAGATCTCGTCCTGGCGCTGACGCAGGACTTCGTTGCCCTCCGACGTCACCGGGCCGTTCGCGCCCTCGGCGAGGATGCGACACTTCAGGTTCTTCGCGATGTCGCCGTTGATCACGCCGCCGAGCGCGGCGGGGATCAGGATGTCGACGTCCAGCTGGAGCAACTCTTCGTTCGAGATCGGCTCGCCCCGCGGGTAGTCCTTCAGCACCTTGCGGATGCCGACGTACTTGAGCACGTGGCGCACATCGAGGCCTTCCTTGTTGTAGACGCCGCCGGTCACGTCCGCCACCGCGACGACCTTGCAGCCCATGCGCTCGAGCTTGCGCGCCGCGTACGTACCGACGTTGCCGAAGCCCTGGATGGCGACCGTCTTGCCTTCGAGCGGGAAGTCGAGGTGCTCGGCGGCGGACGCGATGCAGTACGCGACGCCGCGGCCCGTGGCCTCCATGCGGCCCTTCGAGCCGCCGACGAAGATCGGCTTACCGGTCACGACCGAGGGGACCACGTGGCCCTTCATCTCGGAGTACGTGTCCATGATCCACGCCATCGTCTGGTCGTTGGTGCCCATGTCCGGCGCCGGGATGTCCGAGTCCGGGCCGATCATGTCGAGGATCTCGACGGTGAAGCGCCGCGTGACCCGCTGCAGCTCTTGCCGCGACAGCGGGCGCGGGTCGATGCGGATGCCGCCCTTCGCGCCGCCGAGCGGGATGCCCGCGACCGCGCACTTGAAGGTCATCAGCATCGCGAGCGCCGACACCTCACCGAGGCTCACTTCCTCGTGGTAGCGGATGCCGCCCTTGAAAGGTCCGCGTGCGTTGTTGTGCTGGACGCGATAGCCGATGAAGTTCTTCACCGAGCCGTCGTCCATGCGCGTCGGCACGCTGACGATCAGAGCGCGCTGCGGAGTGAGCAGGCGATTCTTGATGTTCGGATCGATGTTCGTCGCGTCGCAGGTGCGTTCGACCAACTCGGCCGTGTCGCGATAGAACTTCGATTCCCACTCGAGGTTCGAGCGGTACCGATCGAGGCTCTCGGTCACCGATGTGAGGTCGCCGGTGGTCGGCGGTCCGGGCGTCTTGGAGTCGCTCAAGGCGGGCGGACGCTACACTTGTTTGTCGCGCTTGCGAACCGATATCGACGGGTGTTCATCTTCGAAACGATGACCGCCACGACGACGCGCCCCCTCGGGCCCACAGGCCTTCTCCTCACGCTGGCCATCGGCGCTTGCTCCGGTGGCGAGGAGCCCGCGCCGCTCCCGCCGACCACGCTCCTCTTCCGCGTGGTCGACGCCGTGACGGACGCACCGGTTGCGGGCGCTCAGGTGTACGCGGAGGCCGCCGGCACCTGGCGAGCGACCGGCGACGACGGGACCGTCGCGCTCGAGGTCGCCGCGGGCGCTACGACGTACCGCGTCGTCGCCGCGCAGCACACGATGGTCCCCGCGACGTTCGAAGAGCTCCCGACCGCGAGCGCCGAAGCGAACAAGACCACCGAGGTGCGGGTCGTCCTGGATCCGCGGGCCGGCGGCGGCCCCGCAGGCACGATCCGCGGCACGGTGACCGTAGACGGGAGCCCCGCCGAGGGCGTGCTCGTCGTCGCCGTCGGCGTCGCGTCGTTCTCCGGCTACACCGACTCGGCTGGCGATTACGTCATCCCCGGCGTCGGGACGGGCAACTTCACCGTGCGCGCGCGCGTCGGCGGCGCCGTGGGCGACGCGAAGAACAACGTCGCCGTCGCGATGGGGGCGACCGCAGAGGGCGTCGATTTCGCGCTCACCGCGGGGGGCGTCGAGGTCTCGGGTGAGATCACCGGCGGCACCGGGGACGGCCTCGTCGCGCTCCTCGATCCCGACGTGCGCCGCCGCGTCCCGGGCTTGTGGGGCAACGCGTCGCTGGCGGGGCGCTACGCGATCGACGGCGTCGCGCCCGGCGATTACCTGTTGATCGGCGCGTACGACGAGGACGCCTTCGTGATGGACCCGGAGCCGATCCGCACGGACGGTCTGCCCGCGCTGGTCGTCGACGCCGCAGCGGTGACCGAGGACTTCGCCGTGGTGCCCGCGATCGACGGGCTCGCACCGACCGGTACGGCCACCGCGACGCCGACGCTCGAGTGGGCGCCCGTCGCGGGCGCGGACTACTACGTGTCCTTCGACGCGTCCGTCACCGGCACCCTCGTCGCGCGCGCCGTGGTCCGTCGCGTCGGCGGCGACGGCTCGCTGCTGCTCCTCAACGGCGC
>JAUHYN010001458.1 GCA_030426505.1 bacterium
ATGGCACTCTAACCGAGCTGAGTTATGCGCCCGCCGAACGGACCGCGTAGATGCCAAAAGATTCCCCGCCTGTGAAGCGAAAAGTGTCGCAGGGCGGAGGTTCCCCACCGGGGCCCGGCTACGTCATGCGCCGGCCCGTCCTTTCGGGGACCTACGTCGATGTCTACGACGCGGCGGCCCAGGTCCGGGGCGACTTCGAGCGGCGCGTGCTCCTCGAGCGGTTGCGCTCGGAGCACGCCGGCGACCCGCTCGTCCGCGAGGCGTTCCTCGGCGAGGCCCGCGTCGTCGCGCGCCTCCAGCACGTCAACGTGATCGCGGTGCTCGACTACGGCGTCGACGACATCGGGCCGTTCATCGCGCTCGAGTACGTGGACGGGATCGACCTCGAGAACGCGGGCGTCGACGGCCCGCTCCCGGCGTTCGTCGCGCTGCACGTCACGGTCGAGGTCCTCCGGGCGCTCGAACACGCGCACGACCTGAGGGACGAGCACGGCGCGCCGCTCGCGATCGTCCACGGCGACGTCGGTCCGCACGCGGTGATGCTCTCGTGGGCCGGCGACGTGAAGCTGTCCGCGTGGTCCGTCGCGCGGTCGCCGCACATGCAGGTCACGACGATCGGATCGCCGCGCGCGAGCCCGGACTTCTCCGCGCCCGAGCGCCTCGAGGACGGGCGCGCGGTGGATCGCCGCGCGGACCTCTACTCGGTCGGCAAGCTGTTGCGGTGGATGATCACCGGGACGGCGGGCGTGGATCACGCGACGTTCGCGGACGATCGCGCGCTCCGTGAGGTCATCGACGTCGCGACCGCGGCGCGCCCGGCGGATCGGTACCCGAACGCGGGCGCGATGCTCGACGCCGTGTGGCCTCTGCTCGTGCAACGCGCCGAGCGCGACGGGCGCCGCGCGACGAGCGCGTGGTTGTCGCAGCGTCGCGATCTGTACGCCGACACTTCGCTGCAGCTGATCACGGGCCTCGCGGGCGACGCGGCGCGCACGGAGCGCGCGAAGATGCCCGAGGTGCGGCCGGCGCCCTCGAGTGGCGTCACGGCGCGCGAAGACTCCGCGATCGGCGCGCTCGTCCACGGGTATCGGATCGAAGAGCTGGTCGCGCGCGGCGGGTGGGGCGACGTGTACCGCGCGCGACACGCGACGCTCGGCCACCTCTACGCGGTGAAGGTGCTGGGGCGTCAGATCACGTCGCCGAACGGAGCGAAGCGACTCGCGCGCGAGGCGAAGGCGATGAGTCGGCTGCAGCACGACAACGTGGTGCCGGTCCTCGACAACGGGACGCTCCCCGACGGCCGCCCGTTCCTCACGATGCCGTTCCTCGAGGGGCGCACGCTCCACGAGATCATCGGGTTGGAGGGGCCGTTCTCGAACGACCGCGCGGCGATGTTCGTGCGGCAGATCGCGGAGGGGCTCGCGGCGGCGCACGCCGAAGGGATCGTGCATCGCGACCTCAAGCCGGGGAACGTCTTC
>JAUHYN010000434.1 GCA_030426505.1 bacterium
CATGACGTAGGCGGCGTCCTGGTTGTCGATGTTCGACAGGCGCGCGCCGACCAGGCGGACGTTCGATCGCGGTGTCTGCGGGCGGGGGACGGCGACGCGGTAGGCGAGGTTCTTCTCGAAGAACCGATGCACCTCGCGCTCACTCCCCCGCGCGCGGACCTCCGGCGGGAGGTTCTTGGTGTGGCGCCGGACCGGATCCTCCGGGTCCAACGTGGCCTCGCTCTGCGGGGACCAGATCACCAAGAGCAGCGTGGCGACCGCGACGGAAACGGGGACGACGCGGCGCCAGGGGACCCCGGTCGACGTGCGCGCCTCGTGCTGAATGTGCGTCGCGATGCGCGCGCGCAGATCCGTCGGGACCTGCATGTCGTCGGTCGAGGACTGCAGCTTCGCCCTCAGCTGGGCCTGGTAGAAGCTGCGCCCCGACACCGACTGCTTGCACCCCGGACACTTTGCGAGGTGGGCCTCCAGGTCGGCCTTGTCGCCTGCGTCGATCTCGCCATCCAATGACAGCTCGGCGAGCCGCTCGATGTCTCGACACTCCATCTCGTTTCGAAAGCTCGGTATGACAACCCGCGAGCGGGTCGGCTTCATCCCGAGAGCGTTGGAGTGAGATCGAACGAGACAGGAGGGAAAAAGGCAAGAATCAGGCAGACTTCTTCTTGCGGGCGCGGAAGGCCTCGAGGTCGATCGGCTGACCCTCCTCGTCCATGTCCGGCGCGATGATGCCTTCGCGGATCGCGTAGTTGTACAGCTGCTTCTGCAGGATCCGACGCCCGCGGAACAGGCGACTCATCACCGTGCCCACCGGGCAACCGACGATTTCGGCGATCTCCTTGTACGAGAACCCCTGAATGTCGGCGAGGATGACGACCATCCGGAAGTCCACCGGGACCTGGTCGAGGGCCTCGATGACCTCGTCGGACAGCAGGCGCCCGAAGAAGTCGCCCTCGGGGTCCTGAAGCGCGCGCACCTGGTCCGAGGACACGAACCGGTCGAGCACGATGTCCTCGGGCGGCGCCTCGGCGACCTCGCGCTCCTTCACCTTGCGGCGGTACTTGTTGATGAACGTGTTCGTCTGGATCTTGAAGAGCCACGCCTTGATGTTCGTGCCCTTCTCGAAGCTGTCGAAGAAGCGGAAGGCCTTCAGGAAGGTGTCCTGGACGAGGTCCTCGGCGTCCTTGGGGCTCCGGGTGAGCCGGAGCGCCGCGCCGTACAGCGCGTCCATGTGCTCGAGCGTGAGCCGCTCGAACTCGCTCTTATCGGTCTGACTGGCGTTGCGACTGAATCCGAACATCCTGACTGTCTCCCTGGCCGTGGCCCCGAATCGAAAGCCTCGCGCCTCTCCCCCGTCTAACTCCGTGAGTCGAAGCGTGAAGTGCTTTTTATTCCTTGCATCCTCTGGACCATGACCCTCGTCAGCGGAAGAGCCCCCGCTTCGGCCGAGTTATGCGATCCACTCTTTTTGACGTGGTGACTTTCACCCCGCCATGTTGTCAGCGGGTGTGAAGCGATTGTTCCACTGTGGTGAGCGGCGAACATGACCCTGCATGAGGACAACGCACGAGCCGCGAAAATGTTTCGACGGTTCTTCGCGATTTTCGCCCTCCCGGCGGCCGTCTGGGCTGGGGTTCGCCCCGTGGAGGCCGCAGCGCCGCCCTCGATTGCCGAAATGTCACGCCGCGTCGCCAAGCTGTCGGGCGCCCGGGTGGATCCGACCCTCGCCCAGGCCGCGGCCCGCCACGCCCGCGCCATCGCCCAGGACACGCGCCGCGCGACCCGGGAAGATCTGACCCGGGCCCTCGAGCGCGAAGGCCTCGCCGACGCCCTCCTCCTCCCGTTCTCCAGCGTCGGGACCCGGCGCGGCGCCCTCGACGAAGCCCTCCTCGCCTTCACCGAGCGGTCCGCGCGGGCGCGCGCCCCGACCCACGTGGGCGTCGCGCTCGCCCACGAAGGCGACACGCTGGCGCTCGTCGCGATCTTCTCGCGCCGGCTCGTGGAGCTCGCGCCGCTCCCGCGCCGCCTCGCCCCGAAGCGCTTCACCCTCCGCGGGCGCGCCGATCCGAAGCTCCCCGTCACGGCGCTCGTACTCGGCCCCTGCCGCGGCGCCACCTGCGGCGCCGTCGACCCTGCGCGGGTACGGCGCAAGCAGGCCGTCCTCACGGTGGACGTCGATCTGCGCCGCCCCGGTTGGTACTTCGTCGAGCTCCTCGCCGACGGTCCGCGCGGACCGGAGACCGCCGCGCTGTGGCGCGTCGCGGTCGGCGACGCCGGGCCCGCGCCGGGGGGCGCCCCGTCCAACGCCCCGGTCGCCCACCAGATCGCGAAGGACCGCGAAGCGCACGACCTCGCGCCCCTCGAAGGCAGCGCCGCCCTCACCCGCGCCGCGCAGGCCCACGCCGAAGCCGCGTGCCGCGCCGGCCTCGCCGCCCACGTGCTGGTCCCCGGCGAGGACCCGAGCACCCGCGCGCGCGCCGCCGGGTTCGAGGGCGCCGTGACGGAGAACGTCGCGATCGCGCCGACGGCGGGTCACGCGCACCACAACATCCTGTGGAGCCCGGGCCACCGGCAGAACGTCCTGGACCCGACCGCGGCCTTCTTCGGGATCGGGATCGCGCAGCGGCCGGCGGCCGAGGGCGTCGCGTCGAGCGTGTGCGTGGTGGAGCTGTTCGGGCTTCAGCCGCGGTAGAACGTGTAGAGGACGTCGCCGAGCACGTTGCAGTAGGCGTGGAACGCAACCGCGCCGACGATGGTCCCCGTGCGCGCGCGGAGCCACCCGAACACGAGCGCCGGGAAGAACGGCCCGAGGCGATCCGGGCGGTACTCGCCCACGAAGTGCGCGAGCGCGAACACCGCGGCCGCCGCCACGATCGCCGCGCCGAACGGCACCCCGAACAGGCGGCGCTTCGCCGGCCACAGCTGCTCGAGCCTCAACTGGAGGTAGCCGCGGAAGAACAGCTCCTCGGCGAGCCCGACCACGAGGATCTGAATGGCGAGCGTCTCCAGGAAGTCGTCGGGGAAGCGCAACGTGAAGGTTCGGTGATACAGCTCCGCCTGCCAGAAGTGGTGGCCGATCGCGAACGGCACCGTCACCACCAGGGCCCAGATCGCGACGCCCGCGAGGTCGCGACGCCAGCGATCGAGGCGCAGCCCGAGGTTCGCCTTCGTCAGCCCGCGCCGCCCGATCAGCAGGATCGGGACGTACAGCTGCACCCCCGCGGCGATGGTGAAGCTGTGCCGCCCGATGAACGGCACGAACTGCCCCACGTGCTTCACGACGCCGAGCACGAGCAGGATGCCGACCGACGCGAGCATCACCTCGCGGACCAGCTCGGGCCTCGAGGGGGTCGACGACTCAGCGTCCACCGAGCACCACCCGCTCCAAGAACGGCGTCACGTCTTCGAGCGGCACGACGTGGGTGCGCCGCTTGCCGCGCCGGATCGCGATCGCGACCAGGCTCCCGTCCGCGGTGAGGACCGGGTGGCCGGGCGCGCCGGGGACGTCGACCCAGGCGATTCGGCGCCCGGACTTCTCGCGGTGCGGCGGCTTCGACACCACCCCGGCGTGCGGCTCGGGGCGCCCGCGCGCGTCGTGGCCGAGGATGACGACCCAGGTCTCCTCGAGGAGCGGATCGCGGCGGGCCGCGACCAGCGGCACCCGGTCGAGGCCCTCGACGATCCCGACGCCGAGCCCCAGCGCGCGATCGAACCCGAGGAGGCGCGCGGCGTGTTCGATCCCCTCGTCGGTCATCACCTTCAGCTCGGCGGTGGGCGCGCGCTCGAGCCCGAACACGAACTCCCCGTTGGCGCCGATCACGAACCCCGTCACCCACCTGGGACTGTCCGTGCGCACCTTCACACGGACGAGCGATGCACGATGTTTCGCGAAAACACGTCCAAATGCCGAAGGACCCAAGGGGCGAGGCCGCGGCGGCGCGGCAAACCCCGAGGAAGGAGGACCGCTCGTGAGAAGAACGAATCCTATCGCGAAGAGGAACGTTGAACGGAGTGTGCTGAGTGCCACTTCGGCGGTCCGGACCCGGACCGACTATACTCGACAGGGGGCGCGTTCATGAAACTGCTTCGACACGCTGTTGGGCTTTTCGCCGCGAGCCTCCTGCTCGGGGCCGCGCCGCCCCCGGCCGCCCCGAAGACGAACACCCCCGCCAAAGCGCGCCCGCTCATCGGGCGGCTGCGGCCCGCGCTGCGTCGCCCGACGGTCCGCGTGAAGCCGGTGAAGAAGAAGGCCCGCCCCGCCCCGCCGAAGTGCCTCGGGATGGAGGTCCTCCCGACGCGCGGCGGCGCGCGCCCCTTCGCGATCGGCGAGGAGCTGTCGTACGAGCTCACCGTAGCGGGCGCGTACCTCGGGCGCTTCGAGACGAAGGTCGGCCGCCCCCGCACGGTGGACGGCGAGACGGTCATTCCGCTGTTCGGGCGCGCGCGTACCAACAGCTTCGTGTCGGCGATCCAGCCGTTCGCCGGGCGCTACATGGCGATGGTCCACCCCGAGACGCTGCGCCCGGTCGGGCTGCGCGTGGAAGCCAAGTACGGCGACGACGATCGTTGGGAGCGCGTGCGCTTCTCGAAGGATCTCGTTCGGGCGACGGTCGACTACCGCCTCCAGGGCCACGAGCGGAAGCGCGAGTGGATGACCGACCACCAGCTCACCGATCTGTTGTCGATGCTGTACGCGGCGCGGTCCGTGAAGATCACGCCCGGGGCCGAGGCCTGTCAGGACGTCTTCGGGGCGCGGCGTCTGTGGCGCATGGACGCGAAGGTCGAGGGGATCGAGCGGGTCGACACGCCGGCCGGGGAAAAGGACGCGTACAAGGTGACGACGAAGTTCCTCCGTAAGCACCACAGCACGCTCACGCGGACGAACCGGCCGAAGGCCGAGGTCGACATCTACTTCGCGGCCGACGGATCGCAGACCCCACTGAAATTCGTGGTGCGGAGCCAGGGCGTCGAAGCCACCGGGACTCTCGTGCGTTGGTCGCTCGAGGGGAAGTCCACCGACGACGCGTGGGGCATCTGAACGAATTTCGACGCACTGGCGTCACCTTTGTCCGCGATAATCCAGGGCGATGACGCGCTCCGTCCTGACCCGCGACGCCCAGCAGGCCCTCGCCCGGCTGATCCGCGACGACCTCGAGGCCGCCTCCCCGAACAACGACATCGTATCGAAGGATGAGGCCACCGCGCTCGATCCCTTCGTGCGCCGCGCCGCCGGTGCCGTCCGCGACGACAAGCCGAAGTACGGCCGCGTGAAGAAGGACGAGGTCGTCGACCGCGCGATGTCCGACGCGATGGCCGCGTGGAACGACGTGAACCCGCGCTCGAACCCCCGCGATCACCGCACGCTCGCGAAGGCCGAGATCCGGGCGCTGGGCCAACGCGATCCGGAGCTCGGCGCGCTCACGCAACGCGCCTACGAGCTCGCGCGCGGCGGCCCGGATCGCGCGACCGCCGTGCGCTCCGCGATCGAGGCGCAGCCGGGGATCGGCGCGCTCCTCCGTCGGGCGAGCTCGTTCGGGACGCGGATCGACGCCCGCGAAGGCCAGCCCGGTCGCGCCGCGCTGCCGGACGCGGTGGTCAGCGCGCACGACGCCCACTACGCCGTCGAAGCCGCCGACCTCGGCGCGGCGACGCTCAAACGACTCACGCTCGGCGGCGGACCGGTCTACGCGCTGTACACCACGACCGACGGCGACGACGCGCTCCTCGAGCTCTTCGACGATCGCGGCGGCGCGCTCGCCTCCGCGCGCTTCTTCGGCGATTCGTTCGATCGCTGGGACACCCACTTCGGCGAGGGGCGCTTCAGCGGCGTCTTCGGCCGACGCGGCCACGCGATCACCGAGGGCTACTCGGAGCGCGACGAACAGATCGCGAACGGTCAGATCACCCGGGACTGGCGCCCCGACGTCGCCGTCCGCGACATCGCGGTCTCCCGCGACGGCGGACGCATCACGGGCATCCAGACGAACGCGTCGCTCACGCCGCACCAGGACGAGGTCTTCCGCGCCGTCGTCGCCCTCGCCTACGAGCGCACCACGCAGCACGCGGCGCCGGGCAACGGCGACTTCGACATGGGCCGCTACGGACAGGTCCGCGTCGGCACGCACCACGATCCGATCGTGGGCCGCGACTTCATCGTCGGCGATTGGGTCGACCACGACGACGCATCTTTCACGTTCTACTTCACCCGCGACGACGCGGGGCGCCTCGACATCGCGCGGGAGCAGGTGAACGGGTAGCCGCTCAGGCTTCCGCCTCCGCTTCCGCTTCGTCTTCGCGTTCCTTTCGGCTGCGCGCGCGGCGGCCGATCGCCATCCCTCCGATCCCGACCGCCGATCCCACGAGCGCGCCCGCGAAGATGTCGCTCGGGTAGTGGACGCCGAGCTGCACGCGCGAGAACGCGACGCTCCCGGCGAGGGGTAAGTAGAGGACCCACCCGTACGGCACCGCGCGCGCGGCCGGGACGTAGAACGCGAACGCGACGGTCGCGTGGCCGGACGGGAAGCTCTTCCCGACGCCGCACGACGACACCTTCACCAAGCCGTCCAAGGCGCGGCAGGGGCGCTCGCGCCCGAACGTCGGCTTGAGGATCCGCGCGGTGACGACGTCGCCGACGCCCATCGACAGCGCGATGCTCGCCATGGCCATGAAGCGGCGCTTGTAGAGCAGGTACAGGGCGGTCGGGAGGCTGATGACCACGACCATCCACGGCGACGACGCGAAGTTCGCCCACGCGGCGACCCACGGATCGGCCGACCACGCGTTGACGGCCCTCAGGATCGCCTCGTCCATCGCGCGGCGCGACGGTCTCAGGCGGTGCGCGCGAACACAAGTACACCCGCGCGGCAGCGTGAGCGGTAACACGAACGACGCGGTCCGCCCGGGCCGCGCAGCGAGGCGAGCGAGCGATGATCAAAAGCCATTACAATGTTCCCCGATTCGTGCTACCGCGCGCTGAACGCGGGCAATACCGCGTGGTTCGTCGCTCGAGTGGAGACTCACTTATGCTCA
>JAUHYN010001459.1 GCA_030426505.1 bacterium
GTCCTCATCCGCGGTGATGATCCCACCGCCGAGGCCGTACCGGCTGTCGTTCGCGATGCGCATCGCGTCGTCGGTGCCCTTGGCGCGAATCAACGACGCGACGGGACCGAACAGCTCGTCATCGTACGCCGGCTGACCGCGCGCCACGTCTTCGAGGACCGTCGCGGGATAGAAGAACCCGGGGCCGTCGGGCACTTCGCCACCGCACGCTACCCTCGCGCCGGCCTCGACGCTCGCCTCGACCTGGCGGTGGAGCTTCTCGCGCAGGTCCGCGCGGGCCATCGGCCCCATCTTCACTCCGTCCGAAGTCGGGTCGCCGTAGTCGACGCCCTTCATCGCCTCCACGAACGCGTCGCGGAAGCGATCGTAGATGGCGTCGACGACCACGAAGCGCTTGGCCGCCACGCACGTCTCGCCGTTGTTGTACACGCGGCCCATCACGCACTGCTTCACCGCGCGATCGAGATCCGCGTCCTCGAGCACGACGTACGCGTCGTTCGACCCGAGCTCGAGGACAGTCTTCTTCAGGTGCTGTCCCGCGACCTTCGCGACGTGCCGGCCCGCCTCCGGCGAGCCCGTCAAGGTCACGCCTCGAACGTGCTCGTGCGCGATGACGTCGTCGGACATCTCGTGATCGATCGTCAGGACCGAGAAGAGGTGATCCGGGATGCCCGCCTCCGCGAACAACGCTTGGAGCTTCAAGCCGGAGCCCGTGACGTTCTCCGCGTGCTTGAGCAGGACGCCGTTGCCCGCCATCAGAGACGCCGTCGCGTAGCGAATGACTTGGTAGCACGGGAAGTTCCACGGCTGGATCCCGTAGACGACGCCGATCGGCGCGTACGTGATCAAGCCGCGACCCGCGCCGCCCGGGAGGTCGCGCGCCTCGGGCTCGAGCCGCTCGGGCCCCGTGTCCGCGGTATACGTGCAAATCGCGCTGCAGAGATCCACTTCCTGCAGGCTGTGTCGTCGGAGCTTGCCCATCTCCCGCGTCATGAGATCGGCGAGCGCGTTGCGGTGCTTCTTCAGCGTACCGCCGAGGCTGCGGATGATTTCGGCGCGCTTCGCGGCGGGTACGTGGCGCCACTCGAGAAACGCGCGATGACACTCGCGCACGGCGCGGTCACACGCGCCGGGCGTCATGTAATCGTAGCGGGCGATCTCTTCGCCGGTGGTGGGGTCGATGGTGAGGAGTTGGTCGTTCACGGCTCGACCGTGGACGCAATCCACGTTCCCGACGCCTCGACCTCGAAGGTATCGCGCCGAGCGAGGCCAAACGCACCGTGAGGAGCGATCCGCCGCGACGAGGACAAAGCGCGGTACGAGGGTCGTCCGGGGGGGATCGGGCGACCCCCGCACCGAGGGGGATCGGCTTGGCCGCGCCCCTACCAAGGTACGTACCGCGGATCGGAACTCAAGGTGAGACCCGCACCGGTCGTCGGTGCCCCCGGGCCCCACACCGGGGCCGGACTCCCATATG
>JAUHYN010001460.1 GCA_030426505.1 bacterium
AGGCCGACAGCCTCTACACGTTCGCGGTGCGCAGCTACAACCTGTGCGGCGAGCCGAGCACGCTCGAGACCTTCGTCGTGCGCACGCCCGAGCGCATCTACGCGACGGTCGACGCCTGCTTCATCGCGACCGCGGCCTACGGCTCGAAGTACGAGCGCGACGTCGTCACGTTCCGTCGCTTCCGCGACGAGGCGCTCCTGACGAACGCGCCGGGGCGGTGGTTCGTCGAGACGTACTACGATCTCAGCCCGCCCCTCGCGGACGGCATCCGCGACGTCGACTTCGCGCGCGCCGCGGTGCGGACGGCGCTCGCGCCGGTCGCGTCGGTGATTCGGTTCTTCGAGTAGCTCAGGCCGGCTTCGCGAACACGGTCGCCTGGAAGTTGGCGCCGAGCCCCTCGATCCCATCGCAGCCGAAGCGCTCCACGACCTCGAGTCCGAGGCCGGAGAAGATCGCGGCGTAGTCGCGCGGGAAGTGACGCCACGAGCGGCACGCCTCGTCCTCGATCGTGATCACGTGGCGCTTCGCGACGCGGACCATGTCGGCGAAGATCCACTCGCTCTCGGTGTGGATGTGTTCGAGCACGGCCATCGTGTAGACGAGGTCGAAGTGCTGCGCCGGGAGCTGCGGGAGCACGGACTCGATCGTGCCGCAGTGGAGCGTGGCGGTGTTCGCGAGTTCGGCGTGGTGCTTCGCGAGGAGCGCGAGCGCGTCGGCGCTGATCTCGATCGCCGTGAGATCGCGGTGGCCGTGCGCGCGCAAGGCCTCGAGGTTGCGACCGACGTTGCAGCCGAGCTCGAGGATCTTCGCGTCTTCGCCGACCTGATACTTGTCGGTCAGGCGCAGGAGGAGCTCGCAGCGCGCGCGCCCTTCGAGGTAGGCCTCCGGCCCGTTGGCGCCGTCGTCGGGGCGACGCCAGTAGTCGTGGACGCGATGTTTCGTCGCGGACGCCGGAGGCTTCGGAGGATGGGGCGGGGGCGCGGCGCGGTCATCGGCGGGGCGGACGAGGCGCCGGACGACACGTTTCAGGGTCGAGCGAATCACGTGATCGCACACGACCTCTTCGCGGACGTAGAGGTCAACCACGGACTCTTCGAATGACGCGTTGACCAACGAAGGGAGCGTCGACTACGCGTCACGTCGCGCGTGAGAAGAACGATCGCCATGGCGCTGGCGGTGCTGCTGCTCGCGAGCACGGCTCACGCCGAGGACGCCGTCCTGCTCTGGGGCAACTATTACCTCGAGCGGAGCACGCGCGTGATCGCACCGAGCGTGACGCTCTACAAGGACGTCGCGGGCGGGCAAGGTCGGTTCACGTACCTGGTCGATCAGATCACGAGCGCGTCGGGCGCGTTCACCGCGACGGACGAGCCGTTCTCCGAGTACCGGCAGGACTTCAACCTCCAGTACGACCGCCCGATCGGCGACGGCCTCAAGCCCGGCTTCGGGGTCCGGTACAGCCACGAGGGCGACTACC
>JAUHYN010000435.1 GCA_030426505.1 bacterium
GCTTCTTCGACATGATCGACGCGGCGATCAGCGGGATGGACTCGACCGTCGCGGTCACGTCGCGCAGCGCGTAGAGCTTCTTGTCCGCGGGCGCGAGCGAAGCGGTCTGTCCGATCAGCGCGAGGTTCGTCTCGCGGATGATCTCGACGAAGCGCGCGTCGTCGATGTCGACCGTGAAGCCGGGGATCGCGGAGAGCTTGTCGAGCGTGCCCCCGGTGTGGCCGAGCGCCCGGCCGGAGATCATCGGGACCGGGACGCCGCACGCCGCGACGAGCGGCGCGAGGCAGATCGAGATCTTGTCGCCGACGCCGCCGGTCGAGTGTTTGTCGACCTTGGTGCCCGGGACGTCCGAGAGGTCCATCACCGAGCCGGACTCGAGCATCGCGCGCACGAGCGCGGCCAACTCGGAGCCGCCCATCCCGCGGAAGAAGACGGCCATCGTGAAGGCCGCCATCTGGTCGTCGCCGACCTCGCCCTTCGTGTAGCGGTCGATCAGCCACTCGATGGCGGCCTCGTCGAGCGTACCCCCGTCGCGTTTGGTGCGGATGAGATCCACGGCGCGCATCGCTCGCGTAATGGATCAGGTTCGCGCACCGAGCGCAACCGAAGCGTAGGCGCGAGGTTTCTCCGCGAGCGTCAGAAGTCGAGCGGGTCTTCACCGCGGGCGATCCCGCGCTCCTGGCTGTACAGGATCCCGCCGAAGTCGAGGCCGAAGATCGGCGTTCCGGCCGACAGGTCGATCGCACAGAAGACCGCCGGGCTGATCGGCCCGAAGTGCGTGCGCAGCCCGAGGTTGAGTTGGACGGGCTGCGTCAGATCCGAGCCTGGCTCCACGCCCGCGACCTGCATCGTGCTCCCCAGCTCGAGGAACGGCTCCACGTAGCGGACGGGCTGCACGGCGAGGTGGAGCAGCCAGTGGAACATCATCAGGAAGCGCGCGTCGTTCGTCGCGGTGAACGCGGGCGCGAGGCCGACCTCGAGCTGCGCCGCGAACACGTTGACCGTGAACAGCCCCGTGAGTCGCGGCCGGAACGTCATGAGGCGCGTCGCGTAGAGCTCGGGGTCGTAGGAGCGCAGGTCCGCGACCGCCTGTACCGGGTCGCGCCCGAGTGCGATCGGTTCGACGACGATCGGGTCGAACTCGGGCGCGGTCGGCGCGTAGACGTCGAACCCGCCGCCGAGCGAGAACCGCGGGCGGTTCTTGCTGCGCGGGTCGCCCGGGAGCTCGATCTCCGTGCCGCCCGCGATCCCGAGGCGGAAGTTCCCGACGAAGAACTCGTTCGCGCCGGGCTTGGGGGCGTAGGCGCCGAACGGGAGCGTGGCCACGATCGCGAGCCCCTCGGTCAGCTGCAACGCGGTCGTCAGCTCGAACGCCCACCGCGCGGACTCGTCCAACAGCTCGGCCTCGTCCGAGAACGCGGCGCGGGTCGAGAGGTGGAAGCGCGAGTAGCCGCCGGGGTCCACCGTGTCGATCGAGATGAACGGCGGGCTCTGGGCGGCGAGCCCCTGGGTGTCACCGAACTCGATGTCCGCTTCCTGCGCCCACGCGGGCGCGGACGCGAGGACGGCTGCGATAGAACAGAGCGACGCGACGCGCATCGCCCGCAGCATAGTAGACGCCGATCCGCGGGGCCACTTTGGCGTCGGACCGCAAGGTGGCCGCAGGCCACCGCGCCGCGAACCGCAGGTGCGCGAAGGTCACCAGGCGAGACTTGCTCTCGCCGTTGAGTGACAGGACCGTACGCTAATAGTTCCCCTTGGCGGTCTTGCACTGGACGATCGCGACCGAGCTCGAGGCCCCGATGCGGGTCGCGCCCGCGGCGATCACCTTGTTCGCGTCTTCGATCGTGCGCACGCCGCCGCTCGCCTTCACGCCCAGGGCGTCGCCCACGACGTCGCGCATCAGGGCGACGTCCTCCGGCGTGGCGCCGCCTCCGGCGAACCCCGTGGAGGTCTTCACGAACGCCGCGCCCGCGGCGACGCTCAGCGTACAGGCCATCACCTTCTCGGCGTCCGAGAGCTTGGACGTCTCGATGATCACCTTCACCGGCACGCGGCCGGCGGCGTCGACGACCGCCTTGATGTCGTCGAGGACGTACTTGTGGTCGCGCGACTTGAGCGCGCCGATGTTGATGACGGTGTCGATCTCCGCGGCGCCCGCGCGGATCGCCTCGCGCGTCTCGAATGCCTTCGCGCCGGGCGTCGCGGCGCCGAGCGGGAACCCGACCACGGCGATCGCCTTGACGTTCGTGCCGGCGAGCTGACCCGCGCAGTAGCGCACGTTCGAGCTGTTCACGCAGACGGTCGCGAAGCCGAACCGCTTCGCCTCGTCGCACAGGACCTTCAGCTCGTCCTTCGTCGCCTCGGGCTTCAGCAGCGTGTGATCGATCAGCGGCGCGACGTGCCCGCACGGCGCGGCCTCGACCGGGCCATTCGTGCCCACGCGCTTCGCGCCGAGGTTGACGGCGCCGATGACGGTCTTCGCGTCGCACTTGCCGGCGACGGCGCACGTCGCGCACGGGGCGACCGGGCCGGCGTGGCTCGCGGGCGGACCGGAGCGCGAGAGCTCCGCCTGTACGCGCTGGGTGATCAGATCGACGATGCGATCGACGTCGCTGTCCTTCACGACTTCTCTCCTGACAGTGCGCGGCGGACCTCTTGCTCCACGACCGCGCGCACGGCGTCCACGGCGCGCGGCGCATTGCTCGGCGCCGGCGCAGGCGCGCCGCGATGCAGGCCCGCCTTCTTCCTCAGTTCGGTGAGCGTCGCGCGCTCGCGTTCGCTCAGCGGCGGCGGCGCTCCGACCCCGCCCCGCGCGATCGACAGGATCCGCGCGAAGTGCTCGACCAACTCCACCCGCAGATACGCCGTCTCGAGATCCGGCCCCACCGCGATCACGCCGTTGCCCGCGAGCAGCAGGACGTCCGCGTGGGCGAAGGCAGCCCCGACCGCGTCGGCCGCCGCCGGATCCTTCGGGAGGTATCGTGGCACGAGCGGGATGTGCTCGCCGATCGAGACGAACACCTCCGGCATCGTCACCGGCCCCAGCGGCACCTCCGCGAGCGCGAACGCCGAAGCGTGCGGCGGGTGCGCGTGGATGACGGCCATCGCGTCCGAGCGCGCGCGGTACGCGCCCACGTGCAGCGCGACCTCGCTCGGCGGGCGACCACGGGAGGTCGGCTTCCCCGCGGCATCGCACGCGACGATCGTCTCCGGCGTACAGACCCGCTTGCTCACCGCAGTCGGCGTGATCAGGAAGCCGCTCGACGCGCGCGCCGAGACGTTACCGTCGTGATTCGCGACGAACCCCTGCGCGTGCAGGAGCAGGCTGTACTCCGAGACCGCGCGGCGCTGACGGAGGTCCGCGCTCACCGGGTCACCCCCGGCACGTCGACCTGGTCCACGATGCCGACGATCGTCTCGAGGATCGGGAGCGTCGCGCCGATGTCGCCGACCAGGATCTGCCGGACGCCCGTGCCCTCCTTCAGGACGAGGACGGTGTCGCCGACGCCGGCCTGCGCGTGGTCGACCGCGAGGAGCTCGTCCCCGCGATCCGCGCCGCGCTCGTCGATCGGCTGGACGATCATGAGCTTGTGCCCGTCGTACCCGGGGTGCTTCGCCGAGGCGACGACCGTGCCCACCACGCGCCCGAGGATCACGAGGTCACCTCTCGGTCCACGCGATCGACGATCCCCACGATCGCGGCGTCCACCGGGACGAAGCGCACGGGGGTCGCGTGCGAGGCCTCGCGCGCGCTGACGCAGTACACGTGGTCGCCGACGCCGGCCTGCGCCGCGTCGCACGCGACGATCGGCGGGCCGTCCTTCGGCGCGCCGGCGCTATCGAGCGCCTCCACGAGGAGGAGCTTCACGCCCTCGAGGCCCTCGTACTTCACGGACGCGACGACCGTGCCGATGACCCGCGCCAGGAACACGCCCGCGTCCTAACGCGAAAACGGCGGGCGGTCATCTACAGACCGATGCCCATGGTCGACCAGACCCGCTGGAGGCCGTCCGAGAGGGCGTAGCGCGTCAACGCGAGCCCCCGCGCCGTCCGGGGCCCGATCTCCGCGAGGGCGAGCGCCGGGTCCTGCACCGCGATCAGCCCCGCCCGATCCAACGCCATCACCGCGGCCGGGGGCGCCTCGTCCTCTTCTGGGGCGAACGCCAGGCCAGGCGCGAGCCGGGGATCCTGGACCGCGGCCATCGCTCGCCCGAGGTCGAACCGCAGGCGCCGGGGATAGGCGAACAGTGGGGCGGGCACCGCGACCCAGCGCGGCGCGTTCGGCTGCACGCGCACGGCCACGTCGGCCCGCAGCTGGACGTCACGCCCGCCGAACGCCGTCCGCACCGCGTCGACCGCCTCCAGCGCGCCGGGCGGGACGTCGGCCACCGGCGGCGTCGTGGCGTCGAGGGTCGGAGGCTCCGCGTCCTTCAACGCCGCCTCCAAGTCCGCGAGCCAGTCCGACGGCACCGGCGCGCGCGGCGTGAGCGACAACTCGTGACGGTGCGCCTCGTAAGTGCGCCGGTCGGCGGCGTCGTCCGCGCTCCGCGCCACGAGCACCGCCGACGCGAGGAACGCCCCGGCACGATCGTGCCGCTCCACGCACGCCATCCGCACACAGCGCAGCGCCTCGTCCACGAGCACGTGATCCGAGAAGCGCGTCGACAGCTCGAACGCGGTCTTCGCCGCCTCGATGTCGCCCGGGTCGAGCGCGAGCGCGGCGCGCAGCAGTCGTACGCCGTCCGCGCCGTCGCCGCGCTCGACGGCGCGGCGGGCGAGCACGATCCGCAGGCGATTCGTGGCGGGCTCCTCGAACTGCTCGGCGAGGGCCTGCGCCCGCTCCTCGTCGGCCGACGCGATCAGCGCCGCGGCCACCTCGGTGTCCTCCGGGTCCTCGGCGCAGACCGCCTCCAACACTCGCGCGGCGATCGCGCTGCGCCCCGTCGCGTACGCCGCCAACCCGACCGCGCGACGCACGGCCTGGTCCGCCGCGGCACCGACCTCCAACAGCGCGGCACACCACGGCCCACCCTCGCGCGCGAGCGTGGCCGCCTCCCGGGAGAGCTCGTCGCGCAGGTCGTCGTCGTTGGCGACCTCCCACGCGGTGAGCAACGCGCGCTCCGCCGCCGCGTGGTCCCCCGCGACACGCGCGAGCCGAGCGACGTAGTGCGCGACGCTCGCGCGAATGGCCGGCGCGAGGATCTCCAGCCCATCCGCCGCCTCGCCGAAGCGCCCCTGTCGGGCGATCTGCAGGACGTCCCCGCCGCTCACCTGCGCGTCGACGAGCGTCTCGGCCCCGAAAGCGTCCGGTTCGCCGAGCGTCGGTCCGATCGGCTCCATCCGATCGATCGGATCGTGCAACGTCGGCGCGGAGAACGGCGTATCCATCAGCGTCGGAGGCGCGAAGCCGGGATCCGGATCCGTCGACGCCTCCGACGGCGGCGCGCCGCGCTGCACCGGCGATGGCGTGTCAGGCTGCGTGTCCGTGTCGCGCGCGAGCATCGCCCTCGCCTCGCGCTCCACGACGCGCGCGCCCTCCGTGTCACCGAGGTCGTCGCGCAGCACGCGCGCGAGGCGCAGCAGGATCGCGCCCCGGTCCGGCCCCGGCAGCCACGCGTGCGACGCCCCGGCCGCGAGGACGCGCGCCAACAGCCGCGGCGCATTCAAGCGCCGCGCGAGCTCCTCGGAGGCGGCGAGCGTCTCCTCGAGCGAGTCCTTGAAGACCGCGTGCCGCACCAGCTCGACGAGGACGCGGATCCGCCGCGGCCCGTCCTCGATGTCCTCGGACAGCGCGAGCAAGCCGTCGGGCCCGGCCGCGGCGGCGCGTCGTTCCAGCGCGCGCGCGAGGCCCTCCTGATCCCCGCTCGCGGCGACCAGGCGCACCATCGCCTCGAAGTAAGCGAGCTCGTGCGGCGCGTCGGCGAACGCGGCTGCGCGCACGCGATCCGCGGCGCCCGGATCCTGCGCGCCGTCGGCGCCGCTCGCGATCTCGTCGAGGAGCGCGACGCGACGCGCTTGCGACATCCACGGCAGCACCCGCGCCGCGACGTCGTAGAGGTTCTTCTCGAGGCCCAGCTCGATCGCCTGGGCGACGAGGCTCTGGTCCAGCGGCGCGCGCGCCCCGATCTGCAGTCGGAGCTGCTCGAGCGCTTCGTCCGGATCGTCTTCGGTCGCCTCCGACGTCTCGTGGAAGCGCAGCGGCCCGGTCTCGACCGGGCTGAGCTCCACGCTACTCTTCCGCCCCTCACGCTCGGCGTGCAGGCGATCGTCGATCCGATCCGCCGCGCGCTCTGCGTCGACCGCGAGCGGCGTGTGCGGCGCGAGCCGGGCGGCTTCGCGGTAGAGCCCACGCGCCTCCGCGATGCGGCCGAGCTTCGTGGCGAGCACGTCCGCGCGGCGCACGACGAGGCGCGCCCGGGTCGCCGGCTTCTCCGTCGCGCGCGCGCCGAGCGCGAGGAGATCCGCGAGGTCCGCGTGGGCCTCCATCGTCTGCGCGAGATCGAGCGCGCGCCCGATCGCGAGGCGAGCGTGGGGGGCGTCCTTCAGGACGCGACGGAGCAGCACCATCGCGGCGCGCGGATCGTCGAGCTCGCTGTGCCGGATGTCCGCGGCGCGGACGAGCATCTCGACGCCCACGTCACCGGCGAGCGCGATGCCGGTCGCCTCGAGCTCCTCGGCGAGCCGACGCGAGGCCTCGCGATCGCGGGCGCCCTCACGCTCCACCACGCGCGGACCCTACTCCGTCGCGCGTCCGCGGAAAACCGCCCCGGAGCGAGAGGTCAGTAGCTCTGCTTCTGGAGGATGAACGGGACGACGATCTGCTGCGCCGGCCCCTCGAACGTGGGGAAGCGCCAGCCCTTGATCTTCTTCGCGATGCAGCTCCCGAGGCGACTCCCGGAGAACGCGGTCGTCGCGACGCCGACCTTCGAGACCTTGCCCGAGGGTTCGACGGTGAGCTCGAACTCGATCTTGCCGCCGAGGTTCTCCTGCGCACGCAGCGAGACCTCGAAGCACGTG
>JAUHYN010000436.1 GCA_030426505.1 bacterium
ATGCGATCCATGTCGAAGACCGGGAAGCCTTTGATCGTCGGGTTCTCGAGGACGACGCCGTCGAGGATCGTCGACACCGGCTGCGATGAATTGAGATCGAAGTCCGGGTTGCCGAGCCCGCGGATGTACAAGCGCGGGAACGTGCGACCGAACGAGGACTCGATCATGAGGCTCGGCACGCGCGCCGACAAGAAGCGCATGTCGGCGCCGCCGGTCCTCACGTACTCGATCCGTTCGTCACGCACCGCGGCGACGGACGTCGGAATCTCCTGGAGGTTCTCCAGGCGCTTCGTCGCGGTGACGTTGATGACCTTGAGACCGATGAGCTCGACGAGATCGAGATCACCGATCCCGAGCTGCGCCTCCGTGGGCGAGGGCTCGGAGGGTCCTTCTGCGCCGCCGGAGGACTGCGCGGACGCCGCGCGGGGCACCGAGAGTCCGGCCAGGAGGAGCAGTGCTGCGGTCGTCGAGCGAGCGTGCTTCGTTCGAGGGGCTACCTGCATCGTGCGCGCGGACCGTAGCCCAATCCGGAACCTCGGAGTAGGCAGCGGATGCAAGGTAACCTGCGTCAGAAAAATTTTGCCGAAGACGCACATGTGTCGCTCAGATCCGTGACATCCCACCCGCAAGCCTGCTTGCACACACCGCGTCTGGTGTGTACCCGAGCGGTGCAGGCCCGACTTCTGATCAGGGTCTATCAGGAGATACGACGAGGAACCTTGCCCGAGTCCGCGGGTCCGCGTAGAGCTTCCGTGTCCAAGTGGCACGACTAGGGCATGACATCGAGCTCGAACCCGTCGGCGAAGCCGACGTCGCGTTCGGCAAGTACCGGTTGGTGCGAAAGATCGCCGACGGCGGGATGGCGACGATCTATCTCGCGACGAGCGTCGGACCGGGTGGGTTCGAGAAGCCGTGCGCGGTGAAGCGCATACGATCCGAGTACTCGTCGACCGCTTCCTTCCGCGACATGTTGATTCGCGAAGCGAAGGTCGCCGCCCTCCTGAATCACCCCAACATCGTGCAGGTCTTCGACTTCGGTCAGGTCGACGACGAGTACTACCTCACGATGGAGTGGGTGGAGGGCGCGGCGCTCAGTCAGATCATCAAGCGCGCGGCGCGCAAGCGCACGCCGATCGGGCTGCCCTCCGTCCTCGAGCTCGCGGGCGGACTCGCGCGCGCGGTCGAGTACCTCGCGTCCGGAGTCCTCGTCGACGGCGTGCGCACGCAGCTCGTCCACCGCGACATCTCGCCGAGCAACGTGCTGGTCTCGAGCGGCGGCGCGGTGAAACTCACGGACTTCGGGATCGTGAAAGTCCTGGACGCTCCGCAGGGGACCGCGGCCGGCGTCATCAAGGGCAAGTACGCGTACATGTCCCCCGAGCAGCTCCGCGGCGAGGCCCTCGACGCGCGCTCGGACATCTTCTCGCTCGGCGTCGTGCTCTACGAAGCGCTGACGAAGAAGCGGCTCTTCCGTCGTGACGACGTCGCGTCGACGATCGCCGCGGTGCTCGGCGGCACCGTGCCGCCGCCGTCCTCGCTCGCGGGCGACCTCCCCAAGCCCGTCGACGATCTCGTGCTCGCGATGTTGTCGAAGCGCGCCAACGATCGCCCGAGCGCCGCCGAGCTCCGCTCCGCGCTCGACGATCTGACGCAACGCTACGGCTCGGGTCCGAAGGCGACCGAGCGCCTCGCGACGCTCGCGCGCGGCGACAGCGAAGCCGACAACGACGACCCGAGCCTCGCGCCGACTTCGACCGCGCTCCTCGGCGACGTCCCGCTCATCCCGACCACGTCGGCGTCCGGGATCGCGATGCCGGACCTCGAGAGCGTCTACCCGTCCGCGACGTCGATCGATCTCAACCCGACCTCGTCGAGCGGCTCGTCCTCGTGGTGGGCGCTCGCGATCATCCTCTTCGCGATCACCGCGACACTCGCCTTCTGGGCGTTCGTCCTGCAGTGAACGAGGCCTCCGCGCGATGACCGGAATGCTCCAACCGCAGCCCCCTCCGCCCCAGCGCCCGTGGCTCCCGATCGCGGTGGTCGTGGCGCTCCTGATCGTCGCCGGCAACATCGTCGCGTACATCCTCTACCAACGCTCGGACAAGAAGACGCCGGACCCGATCGCCGCCGTCGAGGCGCCCGAGACGAAGCAACCCGACGTCCCGAAGAAGACGACGACGTCCGCGCTCGCGGAAGAGCAGCGGGAGTCCGGCGTGCGCGCGATGCGCAACGGTCAGTACGCGAAGGCCATTGCGAGCTTCGAGGCGGCGATGAAGCTCGACCCGAACCTCGCCGACGCCGCGCTGCTCCTCGACGTCGCGAAGCGCTTGCAGGCCGCGGACGAAGACGCGGGCGACGCGCAGGAGTCGCCCGAGGTCGCGACGACCGAGTCCACCGAGTCGCGCACGGTCGAGCCGCCGCCCCCGTCGCGCAGGCGTCGCGTGCGTCGCCCGACGCGCCGCCGTCGACGCGTCGAGCGGGAGGTCGAGGTCGAGCCCGAGACCGGCGTCCTCGCGATCACGACGCAGCCCGCCGGGCTCACCGTGGAGATCGATGATCTCGAGCCGCTGACCAGCCCCGTCGAGGTCGACCTCGACCCCGGTCCGCACGACGTGAAGATCCTCGACGAGGACGGCGCGGTACTCGAGTCGCGCCGCGTCTCGGTCACCGCCGACGAGCGCACGCGGATGGACCGCGACTTCGCGGCGCGCCTCGCGCGCGCCGACACGCCGCCGCCGCCGCCCCCGCCGGCCGAGCCCCCGCCGCCGCCTCCGAAGGACGGCGTCAGCCGCACCGAAGATCTCGATCTCGTCGCGCTGATCGATCGCGACGCGCCGAAATCGGACGCCCCCGCGACCACCACCACGCCGCCGCCGGACGACGGCCCCAAGCTCACGCCGACCGCGGGCGGCGCGACGCCGCGCCTCGTGGTGTTCTGGCCCGGCCGCGCGAGCTCGACGCTCGAGCGCTCGATGCGCACCGAGATGAGCGGCGTGGACGTCCGCGTCGTCACGCGCACCGGCGACTTCAAGCGCGCGCTGTCGTCGCCGACCGACGCCGTGATGGCGTCGCCGTACGTGCTGCGGAGCAACGGGCTGGCGCCGGCGATGTCGGCGAAGTCGACCTCCTCGGGGCGCTACCTCGCCGTGGCGCTCACGCGCGCTCCGGTGAAGGCGCGCATCGCGAGCCAGACAGTCGGGGTCGTGGACGAGCTCGGCCGCAACGCCATGCCGGCGTTCGTGCAGAAGCTCCTCGGCAGCGACAAGGCGCCGCCGCTGCGGCGCGTCACGAAGGTCGAGGATCTGTTGCCGCTGCTCCAATTCGAGATCGCCAAGACGGTGCTCGTCCGCGAGCGCGACTTCGCGATCCTCGAGGGTCGCACGCAGCAGAAGCTGTACACTCTGCCCCTGAGCGCGAGCGCGTCGCCCTTGGCGGTCGCGTTCGCGGATGGTGGTCGTCGGTCGGTGGTGGAGCGCGCGGTGCGCGGTATGGGTAATCAGTCGAAGCAATCGTTGGGGGTGGATACGTGGGTCACGCGTTGACGCGATTCGTCGCGATGATCGCGATCGCGGGTGCGGTCGCGTGCGCGCCGAAAGTGCAGGAGCGAGAGAGCGCCTTCGCCGATCTTCAGTTCGCGCGGCGCACCGAGGTCCCTGCGATCCTCACGTTGATGCCGGACTCGCCGTCGGCGCGCGCGACGTACGACGGCCTCGTCGACGAGCTCGGCGTGGACTTCGATCTCGTACCGCGGATCGTGGAGCGCAACACGTCGGCGGAGCAGATCGCGAAGCTCGTCTCCGAGGTGAAGCCGAAGGCGGTCGTCGTGATGAACAACCCGACGCTCCGCGCCTATCGCAACTACCAACGCGCCGTGCCGAGCGCGACGCGGATCCCGGTCGTCGCCGTGCTGACCTCGTTCCTCCGCGAGTCGTCGGAGGGCGTGCAGAACCTCGCGGGCGTGATCTACGAAGTACCGCTCGTGACGAGCCTCGTGAACCTCCGCACGATCCTGAAGCAGCCGCTGAAGAAGATCGGCGTCCTCCACCGCCCGATCTTCGGTCGCTTCATCGAAGAGCAGCGCAAGCTCGCCGAGACGGAGGGCTTCGAGCTCGTCGGCATCGAGGTCTCGGGCAAGAAGCGCTCGGAGATCCGCACCGGCCTCCGCTCGCTCCGCAACGACAAGGGCGTCGACGCGATCTGGGTCCTGAACGACAACGTCCTCCTCGACCGCAACATGCTGCGCAAGGGCTGGCTCCCCGGTCTGCGGAACAACCGCACGCCCGTCGTCGTGAACGTCCGTTCGCTCCTCTCCCGCGACATCGACTTCGGCACCTTCGCCGTGCTGCCGGACCACAACGCGCTCGGCACGCAGGCCGGTCAGCTGATCGGGACGATCGCCGGCTCCGGGTGGTCGGTGCCGAGCGGCGCCTCGTACGAGTACCCGCTGTCGGTCGAGAAGGTCCTCGACGTCGCGTTCGCGCGTCGCTACCTCGAGATCGAAGAGCAACAGCTCGCGACGATCGACCAGCTCGTCGAGTAGCTCAACGCTGGGACGAAGACGTCTCGCGCCCCACGCGCCGCTCGTCCAGCCGGCGGATCGCATCGAACAACGCGGCCTGCACCGACACCCCGATCTCGTCGGGCACGCGCGGGTTCGCGTCCGCGCGGAAGAAGCGCGCGCGCCCCTCGTCGAGCTGCACCAGCCCCACGAGCGCGCGGACGATGCTCCGACTCACCGCAGTCGCGAGCGCGGTGAGCTTCGTCCCGGGCGCCTCGACGACCGCGAGCAGCGCGTCCAGATCGGACACGGCGCCGGCCGGCGCGACGAGGTCCGTCTCGAGTCCGGCGGCCTTCAGGCGGTCGATGTACGGCGCCGCGTTCGGGATCGCGACGGCGACGAGCCCCCCGTCCTGCATCGTCAGGCGCGCGACGCCGTCCGGAGTCGTCAGCTCCAACACGCCGGTGGATCGGTTCTGCGCGAGGAACTCCAATAGCTCGGGGAGCGAGAAGATGCGGACGTCGACGTCGAGCTCCGTCGTGCTCGGGACGCGCGACGGCTTCCCGCCGAGCGCACCGAGGACGTCAGCGAGGATCGCGCGGACCTCTTCGTCCTGCGGCGCGTCCGCGGCGGCGCGGAGGAGGTGGGTCGCGGCTTCTTGGTTGCGGCCGAGGCGCGCGAGCACGCGGCCGAAGTGGAACGCGCTCCGCGGCGGCGGCGGCGACGCGGAGATCGCGCGCGAGAACGCGTCGAGCGCTTCGGAGTCGCGGCCGAGCGCTTCGAGTGCGCGGCCGCGTTCGAGCGCGACGAGGCCATCCATCGAGTGTTCGCCGGCGACGCGGCCGAGCGCGGCGAGCGCGGCTTCGAAGCGACCGCACGCGGTGAAGCCGGACGCGAGGCGGACGCTGTTCGGGGCGTCGACGACGCCAGCCCGGTCGGCGGCCTCGTAGACTTCGCGTGCGCGATCGACGTCGTTGTTCGCGAGCGCGACCTCCGCGAGATCGAGCGCGACGGCGGCGTCCTGGGGATCGATCGCGAAGAGCCGCTCCAACGTCACCTTCGCGCGTTCGAGATCGCCGAGGCGCCGATGCAGTCGCGCGGCGAGGGCGAGCGCGTCCGGGGCGTCCGTGCCGTCGATCGCCTTGTTGGCGTACGAGAGCGCCTCTTCGAACCGCTCTTGCGCGGCCAACGCGCGCGCGAGCGCGGCGTGGAGCGCGCGATCCTCGGGCTGGTGCAGCAGGCCGTTGCGCGCCTCCATCTCGGCGGCCTCGGGCTCGTCGTCGCGCAGCCACAAGCGACTCAGCGACAACTCACCTCCGCCCGCGCCGGGCGCGAGGCGGCACACTTGTCGGTAGGCGTCGACGGCTTCGTCGGTGGCGTTCGCGCGTTCGAGTGTGCGGCCGATCTCCAACCACACCGCGGGATCTTGACCGGCGACGCCCGCCGCGCGCTGCAAGACGTGGCGGCCGGGGAGCGACGCACCACCGTCGAAGAGCGCGCGGGCGAGGTCGAGCCACGCCCACGGATCGTCGGGTGATGAGTCTGCCTTTTGGGCGAGCGCTTCGAGCGGGTCCGTCAACTGACGGCGTACACTATCAATCGACGGGCGAGACGGTCACCCCTCCTGGAGCCACTTCTTGTAAGCATCCAGGTTGTAGGGTCGACCGAGGAAGTTCTTCACCAGCTCGGCGGCCGGCTTCGAACCCCCGGGTACGAGGACCTCGTCGGCATACGCCCGCGCGGTGTCCGAATCCAGGATCCCGTTCTTCTCGAATCGAGTGAACATGTCCTTCGCGAGCGCGAGCGACCACTGGTACGTGTAGTAGACCGAGCTGTATCCATCGAGGTGCCCGAAGCTCGCGTACCCGTGGGTCCCCTCCGGGTAGGGGTACGGGCTGTACTTGTCCTGGAGTTCCTTGGTGTACGCGAACAGGTCGAAGTCCGCCTTCGCCGCGCGCCCGTCGTGCAGGAAGAAGCTCATCGCCTGGTAGTGAACCTGGCGCATGATGTGGACGCCGATACCGAACTCCGACGCGGCGCGCATCTTGTCGACGAGCTCGGCCGGGATCGGCTCGCCGCTCTCGTGGTGCTTCGCGAAGCGCTGCAGCACCTCGGTCGACCACGACCACTCCTCGAGGATCTGCGACGGGGCCTCCACGAAGTCCCACTCCGTGTTGATGCCGCTCTGGTTGGTCCACTTCGAGCCGCGCGCGAGCAGGTGGTGAATCAGGTGGCCGAACTCGTGGAAGAACGTCTTCACCTGCCCGTGGTCCATCAGGCCTGACCCCTTGGACGGGTCGGCGAAGTTGCACACGAGCGAGGCCTCCGGGAGCTGGCAGCCCTCGAGCCCGATGCGGAGCGGGAACATCGCGGCGTGCCCGTACTTCCCGTCGCGCGGGTGCATGTCGAAGTAGAAGCGACCGACCAGCTCGCCGTCGCGGCTCATCTCGAACGCCTCGACGCTCGGGTGCCAGACCTCGCGGTCGACCTTCTCGAACGACAGCCCGAACAGGTCGC
>JAUHYN010000437.1 GCA_030426505.1 bacterium
AGAGCAGGCCGAGCTTTCGTGTGTGGTGTCGCATGGTGACCGGGCGGAACCGTAGCATAGCCACCCGAAACCTGTCCCCATGTCGAAGCGCCTCGGGATCCTCGCACTGTTCGCGGCCCTCACGACGTTCGGGACAGCGCGCGCCGAAACGAAGAAGGCGATCCGCGCGCACCCGCGCGGCGCGACGGCGATCACCGTAGACGGGGTCCTCGACGAAGCCCCGTGGTCCGCCGCGCCCGTCGGCACCGGCTTCGTCGAACGCGAGCCCTACCCCGGGCGCGCCGCGACGGTGACCACCACCTTCTCCGTCCTCTACGACGCCGACCACCTCTACGTCGGCGTCGTCTGCTCGATCGAACCGGGCGAAGAGCCACGCGCGCTCGAGCTGTCGCGCGACAACTTCTCGATCTTCTCCGACGACGCACTCTCGCTGAAGTTCGACGCGCGCCTCGACGCGCGAAACACCGTCGGCTTCGTCACGAACCCCGCCGGCGCGCAGATCGACTACGTCGTCGTCGACAACGGCGGCTCGTTCCGCCGCGAGTTCGACGCGAACTGGACCGTCGCGACGACCGTCCTCGAAGACCGCTGGATCGCCGAGTTCGAGATCCCCATCGCCGCGCTCGGACTCCCCGGCGACGTCGGCGAGCGCTCGATCGGCCTCAACGTCACGCGCGATCACAACCACCGCCTCGCGACGTACGACTGGAACCCGATGGCCCCCGAGTTCGGACCGACCAACGCGAACTTCTACGGCCGCGTCGACGGCCTGATCGACGTCGCCGGCGGACGCGCGCTCACCTTCATCCCGTTCGGCCTCGCCGGCTACACCGATCGCGGCGGCGACGCCGACTACGAGCTCGGCCTCGGCGGCGACGCGCGCATGCGCCTCACCGACGACGTGTGGACCGAGCTCACCGTCCTCACCGACTTCGCGCAGGTCGACCTCGACGACCCGGTCCTCAACCTCGACCGCTTCCCGCTGTTCTTCCCCGAGCGCCGCCCGTTCTTCCTCACCGGCCTCGACGTCTTCGAGTTCGGCATCCCGGGCTTCGTCTCCCCGTTCTTCACACGACGCATCGGCCTCGACGACGACGCGAACGTCGTCCCGCTCATCGGCGGGCTCAAGGTCTACGGCTCCAGCGGCGACCTGCGGTTCGGCGTCCTCGAGGTCGTCACCGGCGAACAGGACAGCACCGCCGCCGAGAACTTCACCATCGCGCGCTCGCGCTACAACTTCGGCGAGCGCGGCTACGTCGGCGTCCTCGCCACCTTCGACGGCGAGATCTCGAACCGCCCCAACGCCGTCGACAACCGCCTCGACCCGGGCTGGTCCCTCGGCGCCGACGCCGCGTACCTCGCCTTCGACAAGCGCCTCGAGCTCAACTCGTTCTGGACGGCGTCGCTGAACTCGACCGACGGCGAGCGCGTCGACGGCCAGGCGGCCCGCGCCGCGATCGCGTGGCGCGGCGAGCGGCTTCAACCGAGCGCCGCGGTCACGTACATCTCGGCCGACTACGATCCGCACGTCGGCTTCGTCGCGCGCCCGGACCTCGTGCAGTCCCGCGTCGATCTCATGTGGGTGACGCGGCCCGAGGGCACCGCGTTCCGCAACATCATCGTCGGCAGCACCGCGATGATCGAACACGACGCCGAGCTCGCGCAGGTGATCGGACAGCGCGGCAGCGCGTCACTCACCACCACCTTCACCTCCGGCCTCCAGATCGTCGCGGCCGCCACGCAGAAGGAGGACTTCGTCCGCGAAGCCTTCGAGATCGTCCCCGACTACGAGGTCGCCGTGGGTCGCTACCGCGGACCGCAGCTGTCGCTCGATCTGATCGCGCCGAGCGCGCGCAACCCGTCCGGCAGCCTCACCTACTTCTACGACGGTGCGTTGTTCGGGGGCTCGCTCCACTCGCTCCGCGGCGGCGCCGCCGTGCGCCTCGGGCCGCACGTCAATGCGAGCGCGTCCGCGAACTACTCGGTGATCCGCTTCGACGACTTCGGCACCACGCGCACGTTCGTGGGGAGCGCGCTCTTCCGCGTCGTCCCGTCCACGCGGCTGTCGGTCGACTTCATCGGGCAGGTCAACGCGCTCGAAGAGAAGGCCGCCGGGCTCGTGCGGCTGCGTTGGCGCTACCTGCAGGGGAGCGAGCTGTTCCTGATCTACCGCGAGAACATCGACTTCGAGGGCGACGACGACGCGCGCCTCGTCGTCCTGAAGGCGACGTTCCGCTACGACGCGGTGCTGTGACGACGGGCTACTGGAAGATCTTCGCGTAGAGCCGGTCCACGTGGACGGTCGTCTTCTCGAAGATCTCCTGGCCCTTCTGCCGCGAGAAGACCTTGTCCTTCTCGAACCGATCGCCGCGCTTCTTCGCGTACTTCTTGCGGATGTCGTAGGTCTTCCGCCAGAGCGCCTTGTACTCGCGCATGACCGTCTTGTCGTCGAGCAGCGACGGCTTGTCGCTCACCGCGCGCTCCACCGCCTCCCGCTTCTGCAGGTACGCGACGAACGGCGTGATGCCGAGCGGGTGCTCGTCCGTGTTGATCGAACCCGGCGCGACGGTCCGCACCGGCGGCGGCGGGGCCGCGCGGGTCGGCGGCGGGGGCGGAGGCGGAGCGCGCGTCGGAGGCGGCGGAGGCGGAGGCGGCGCGTCCTTCGCGCTGCTGTCGTCCACCGCGTCCTTCGCGTCGTCCATCGCGTCCTTCGCGTCGTCCGCGGCGTCGTCGGCCGCGTCCTTCGCGTCTTCGGCCGCGTCCTTCGCGTCGTCGACCGCCTCGTTGGCCGCGGCGATCGCCGCCGCCGCGTCCTCGTTCGCCGCCGCCGCGTTGGCCGCCACGGCCGCCGAGGCCGCGTTGGCGCGACGGAACTGGTCCTCGGCCGCCGCGCGCGCCTCTTCCGGCATCGCGGCGATCGCGTCCTTCTGCTCCTGCGTCAGTTCGACGTCCTCGGGATCGATGTCCGCGACGCCGCCCGGCGTCGACGGCGTGCCGTCCACGAACGCCATCACCTCGGCGTAAGCGCCGCCGAAGAACCCGATCGCGGTGAACACGACGTTGAGCGCGCCCAGCGCGAGCACGACGTAGAGCACCCACTTCACGAGCCGGAACGCTTTGATCCAAACGTACGCGTAGTAGAGCGTCACCAGCGACACGACCAACGCGAGCAGCGGCCCGAGCAACCGAATGAACGGCACGGGCAGCGCGGTCACGATCGTCGCAATCGCGTTCGGCACCGCAGTCAGCAGGCCGAGCGTGTAGAAGCCGATGATGTAGTTCGTCCGGGAGCGCGCCGTGGACTCGCCCTTGAGCAGGTTGATCAGCCACTCGAGGATCGGGTGCGCGAAGTAACCGAACACCGCGCCGACCACACCGCCGACCGCGGCGAACGGCAGCGCGCCGATCAGGCTCCCGAACGCGAACGTCCCGTTGATCGCGAGCGCGATGAACGTCGCGATGCCGCCGATCAGCGGACCGACGACGCCGGCCGGGATCGCGTACGCCGCGATCTCCATCCTCGACTTCGCTTCGAGTCGCTGCTCCTCGGCGCCCTTCTTGATCGTCCCGGGCGGGTTGAGCGCCAGGAGCGGGACGTTGGCCATGTAGTAGGCGATGGCCTTGGGCACGGCCACCATGAAGTACCCGACGCCTTCGCCCTCGGGGACCTCGTCGTCGCCGGCGCCAGCCGGGACCCCGAAGTCGTCCTCGTAGTCGGGTTGTGACGCGCCACCAAAGGCCGAGTCGTTCGACTTGCCGGCCGGCGGGGGAAAGTCATCCATCGCGCCGTTACCTCCGCTCGCACTCGCGGCTGCGCCGTCCATGAAGACGACTTCGAACTTGCGCTGTGCGAGCGAGAACATCACGCCCTGCATCAGCTCGACGGGCGCGGTGATCCGCTGCTCGTCCAGATAGGTCCCGTTGGAGGAGTTCAGGTCCTCGAGGAACCACCCGCCTCCTTCCATGAAGATGCGAGCGTGGCGCTTGGAGATCGACTCATCCCTGAGGGAGATGTCGGTCTTCGCGCGCTCGCGGCCCAACACGGCGCCGTCGGGCCCGATGTCGTAGACCATCGACGACTCGATGTCTCTGATTTCCAGTCTCATCTGGTTTGGCCGCCCACCTTACCCATAAGTCCCATGTTGGGCCAGAAACGCCCGAGCGTCGTCATCGATCTGTCTCCGGGGGGTCACTTGTCCCGCCCGATCTCGGCCGCTTCGTACGCGGTCCGGGCAGCTCCATCGTGGAGGAGGTCTCAGCCTCCGGGATCGGCAGCGGCCCCGAGAGCAGCGTCTGGACCCCCGGCGCAACCGACTTGAGGTGGACGTCCAGCTGCGGGAAAGCGATCTCCACCCCGACCTTCCGGAACGACTTGTCGACCGCGAAGTGCAGGTCGCTGGCGATGCGGAATCGATGCTGCTGCTCCTCGATCCACACCAACAGCTCGAAATCCAGGCTACTTTCCCCAAAGGAACGGAACTGCACCTCCGGCGCCGGCCGCTTGAGCACCTGCCCGTGCCGCCCGGCCACCTCCAACAGGATCTTCCGCACCAGGTCCGTGTCCGACCCGTACGCGACGCCGACCCGGACCGCGATGCGGACCTTTGCCTCGCCGTGCGACCAGTTCGTGACGCGCCCGCCGACGAACTCGCTGTTCGGGATGATCACCGAGATGTTGTCGCGCGTCACAACCGTGGTGGAGCGCGCGCGGATCTGCTGGACCCGCCCCTGCACCTCGCCCTCCACGTCGATGTAGTCGCCGAGCTTGATCGGCCGCTCGGCGAGGATGATCAGACCGCTGATGAAGTTCTCCGTGACGTTGCGGAGCCCGAAGCCGATGCCGATACCGAGGACACCAGCCACCAACGCGAACGAGCTCGCCCCGATCCCGACGAACCGCAGCCCGATGATCACGCCGATGCCCATCACGCCGTAGTGGACGAACGTGTTGATCGCGTTCGACAGGCCGATGTCCCAGCTCAGTGAGCGATAGATCCGCGACTGCAGGAACGAGCGGAGGAACCGCGAGATCACCAGCGAGATCCAAACCGTGACGATCAGCTCGATCCCGGACAGCAGGCTGACGCCCGTGTCCTCCACGTAGAACAACGGGCGCTCGAGGAGCTGGAGCGCTTCGAGGACCGTGAGGTCGAGCCGCCAGATCGGCCACACCACCACCGCGGCCGCGGAGATCAACACGACGACCGGCCACAGCGTCACCGCGATCGCCTCCGCGCGCGACTGCGGCCACGATGTCTTCGCGAAGATGCGCCCCACCGCGCCGGCCTCGAAGAACTTCCTCAACAGCCTCGTGCCGAGCGTGAGGAGGAAGACGACGATCGCGAGGACGAACAGCGTGAGCGCCAACCCGATCAGCGGCGGGCGCGTGTGCTGCGCGGTGAAGAGCTGCTGACTCGCGATCTGTTCGATCGTCTCGACGACGCGGAGCGTCTGACGGATGTCGAGCAACAGCGCGAGGTCGTTCTCGTAGACTTCGCGGCGCTGCCGGAGCACTTCGGTTACGCGTTCGTGCTCCGCCTTGGCGAGCGCGTCCCTCAGCGACGCGATCTGCACCTCGATGCTCGATCGATCCTGTTCGACCTTCGCGATGCGCGCGGCGGTCCGCCCGAGCAGCTCGGCGGGGAGCACGATCGCGCGCTGCGCCTGCACGGCCTCCGTCGCGATCGCGATCGCCTGCGCGCGGAGGACGTCGTCCGAGAGCTCTTCTTCCTGGCGCACCAGGTGATCGAGTTGCGCGCGCAACAACGCGCGCACGCCGGCGCGCAACGCCTCGGCGGTCTTCGCGTCGAGCCGCGTCACCTTCACGTCGAGCCGCTGCTCGCGGAGCTTCTTGCGTTCCTTCGTGAGCTCTTGTTCGCGCTTCGCGCGCGTGGTCTCGGCCTCGCGGAGCGCGTTCTGCGCCTCCTCCACGGCCTCCTTCGACGCCCCGACGTGCAGCCGCCACAACGTCGCACGCCGCACCGCGAGCCGGTGACGCGCGGTGCGCTCGAAGACACGCGCGCGGGCGTACTCGGCCTCCGCGACCTGCAGGTGCGCCTCCGCCGCGGCGGAGAACTCGTCGAGCGGCGCGTCGCCCTCCACCGTGATCGGATCGGTGCCCGCGATCGTCGCGAGCCGTTCTGCGACGGCCTTCTCGGACGCGACCTCGTCCGCGAGGCGCTTCACCGTCAGCTCCTGCTCGACGAGATCGCCGAGCGGGATGGTCCCGTCCGGCGGGTTGACCACGACCTGCGCGCTGCGCCGCGCGTCCTTCGCGAGGTCGATCGTCTCGAGCATCAACTCCCGCTCGCGCGCGACGGCGCGCTCGAGGCGATCCTGGCCGACCTCCTCTTCCGCCTTCGCCTGCAGCAGCCGCTGGTCGTACCGAGCGAGCTGCTCCTTGCGCGCCTCGTGGCGCCCCGAGACGCGCTTGATGAAGCCGTCGATCTCGTCGGTCAGCGGGTCGTCGGTGGCGATGCGGACGTCGGGGCCGTCACCGCCGCCGAGGCTCGGCAGCGGGAACTGCGCGGACGCCACGCTCGGGAGCGCGAAGAACGCGAAGAGAATGAGCCGGAGGCGCACGTACGTACCCGCTCGCCACTGTGGCGCGGCGGCGGGAGGTACGCAAAAAAGAGGGCGGGGGCGTTACAGGCGCGGCGACGCGGCGAGGATCGCTTCGTTCGCCTGGCCCGCGTACTTCTTGAAGTTCTCGTGGAAGAGGCCGGCGAGCTTCTTCGCCGTCTCGTCGTACTTCGCCTTGTCGGCCCACGTGTTCTTCGGGTTCAGCACCTCGTCCGGGACGCCGGGGCACGAGGTCGGGATCGCGAAGCCGAAGATCGGATCCTCGACGGTGTCCGCCGCCTTGAGCGCGCCGGAGTGGATGCCGTCGATGATCGCGCGGGTGTGCGCGATGCTCATCCGCTTGCCGACGCCGTACGGGCCGCCGGACCAACCGGTGTTCACGAGCCACACGTCCGAGCCCTGCTTCTCGATGCGCTCGGCGAGGAGCT
>JAUHYN010001461.1 GCA_030426505.1 bacterium
ACCGCTTGTTCCTCGTCAGCGAGCAGACGCCGGCACCGACGGAGCACCATCGGACCGTAGCGCCGGTACCAGTCCTCGACCTCGATCTCCACGCTCGCCGTCGATTCAAAACCGCAGCCTCACGGATCTGTCACCTCGACCCGAAAAAAAGATCGCGGTGACACCTCGGCCGCCGGGCGGTGTTCGAGGGGGCGTGAACACGATGATCCCCACTTCCTTGCCCCTGTTCGAGGCCGAATGGGTCCTCTGGCTCCTGCTCGGCCTCTCCGCCGTCTCTCTCGCGATAGCGCTGGAGCGGTGGTTCTTCTTCGTGCGGCGCCGCGTCGACCTGGCGAAGGTGCGCTACGAGCTCGAGGTCCTCCTCGGCAACGATCGGGTCGCGGCGGCGATCGACTACCTCGCGCAGTTCGACAGCCTGGAGACGAACGTCGCCCTCGCGGGCCTCCGCGCGCACCACAAGGGCCCCGACGCTGTCCGCCACCTCCTCGACGGCGCGACGGAGCAGGAGCGCATGAGGTACGGGCGCCGGCTCGGCTTCCTCGCGACGGTCGGGAGCAATGCGCCGTTCATCGGTCTGTTCGGGACGGTGCTCGGAATCATGAAGGCGTTCGCGGATCTCTCCGGCGACCTGTCGCAGGCGAGCGGGTCGGTGATGGCCGGGATCTCGGAGGCGTTGATCGCGACGGCGGTCGGGCTGTTCGTCGCGATCCCCGCGGTCGTCGCCTACAACGCGCTGTTCGCGCGGGTCGGCACCGCCGTGGCGGGCGCCGCGGTGCTGTCGAAGACGCTCCTCAGCGAGCTCGAGAGCGAGGCGGCGTGATGGCGGCCTCGACTTCGAACGACGGCGTGATCAGCGCGATCAACGTGACGCCCTTCGTGGACGTGGTGCTCGTGCTGCTCGTGATCCTGATGGTGACCTCCACCGCGATCGCCAACGCTTCGCTCGGCGTGGATCTGCCGCGCGCCGCGAGCGCGGGCGAGGGTGTGGACCGCACGCTCAACGTGATCGTCGCGCGCGACGGCGCGCTGTCCTTGGACGGCGCGCCGGTCGACGACGCGCGCCTCGCCGACGAGACGCGCCGCCTCGCCGCGGAACACCCGGAGCTCCGCGCCGTGATCTCCGCGGACCGCGACGCGCCGTACCGCGCCGTGGTGCGCGCCATCGACGTGGTGAAGTCGAACGGCGTCACCAAGTTCGCGCTCGACGTCGAGCGCAGCGGAGCCGAGCGATGAATCGGGCGAAGCGCGCCGCGCGCCGCGCGCGGTGGCAGCGGCGGAGCGAGGTGTGGCGCACGCCCGCGTCGGTCACGTCGGCTGAGGCGCCGCGCGGGCGCGGGCGGTTGGCGCCGTGGCTCGTGGGGACTGTGGTGCTGCACGTCGCGGTGGGGGTCGTGCCGGCGCCGGAGGCGGCGGTGGCGCGGCGGGAGACGGTGGAGATCGCGTTCGCCCCTGTGGAGGCGGCCCAGCCCGAGCC
>JAUHYN010001462.1 GCA_030426505.1 bacterium
CTCGTCGTCGGCACGCAGATCATCAGCCGCACCACGCTCGACTGGACCGACCGCAGCATCGCCCCGATCTTCGGCGACGGCGCGGGCGCGGTCGTCATGTCCCCGGCGCCGGACGGCGAACACGGCATCCTCGAGAGCCGCCTCCGCACGGACGGGTCGCTCACCGGCATCGTCGGGCAGTACGTCGGCGGGACGGAGCGGTGGTACTCGCCCGAGGCGCTCCAGAACAACGAAGTGAAGCTCGTGATGGACGGCCGTAAGGTCTGGGACTGCGCCGTCACGGAGCTCCCGGAGGTCATCGAGTCGGTCATCACGGCCGGCGGATACACGGTCGACGACGTGGACTTCGTCGTCGCGCATCAAGCCAACAAGCGCTTGCTCACGCACGTCCTCGAGCGGACGAAGATCCCGCTCTCGAAGACGTACACGAACATCGAGCGCTACGGGAACACGGTCGCGGCGAGCGCGTTCATCGCGCTCGACGAGTCCGTTCGGCAGGGACACGTTTCACGCGGGGACCTCATCGTGCTCGTCGCCATCGGCGCGGGCATGATCTGGGGCGCGCACTTGATTCGCTGGTAGTGGGAAGGAAGTTGGGTTCAACGTCATGACGATCGTTCACGTCCCCGAGCGACCCCGATTCGACAACGCGATCACGCGTCTGTTCGGCATCGACTATCCGATCATCCAAGGCGCCATGGCGTGGCTCTCGGAAGCGGAGCTCGTCGCGTCCGTGTCGAACGAAGGTGGCCTCGGCGTGCTCGGCGCTTCGATCATGAGCGTCGAGGAGTTCGAGGTGCAGGTCGTCCGCGCCAAGGCGCTCACCGATCGCCCGTTCGCCGTGAACTTCCCGCTCGTGCTCGGCGACTACCGCGAGCACCTCGAGATGGTGCTGTCGCACGGCGTCCGCATCATCTTCATGTCGGCCGGCTCGCCGAAGGTCCTCACCCCGCGCATCAAGGAAGCGGGCGCGCTGTGCGTCCACGTCGTCCCGAACCTCCGCCTCGCCGAGAGCGCCGTGAAGCACGGCGTCGACGCGATCGTCCTCGAGAGCTGCGAGGCCGGTGGCCACGTCTCCACCGAAGGCATCACGGCGATCACGAACATCCCGAACGTCGCGCGGAAGATCGGCGTCCCGCTCATCGCGGCGGGCGGCATCGTCGACGGGCTCGGCATGGCGGCGGCGATCAGCCTCGGCGCCGACGGCATCCAGATGGGCACCCGCTTCCTCGCCACGAAGGAGAGCAACGCGCCGGCCATCTACCAGAAGATGCTCCTCGAAGCGCAGGAGGGCGACATCCCCGTCCACTCCAAAAAGTTCCACCCGGGCCGCGCGCTGCGCTCGCCGGTGATCGACAAGGTCCTCGACATGGAGAAGGCGGACGAGCCGATCGAAGCGGTCCGCGCGTTCATCGGTCGCGGCCGCGCGAAGAAGGCCGCGCACGACGGCAACGTGGACGAGGGCATCTTCTA
>JAUHYN010001463.1 GCA_030426505.1 bacterium
GACGATGTTCCCGTCGCCGTCGAGGAGTGAGTTCAGGCGCTCCAGCACCTCCGGGCGCGCGAGGTTGATCTCGTCGAGCAGCAGGACTTCGCCCTTGCGCATCGCTTCGATCAGCGGCCCGTCGACCCACCGCGGTGGTTCCCCGTTCTCGCCCGCGACGTAGCGACCGATCAAGTCGTCGACCTCGGTGTGGTACGTGAGGTTGATGCGTCGGTAGGGCGTCCCGGTGAGGTGCGCGATGAGGCGCACCGCCGCGGTCTTGCCCGCGCCCGTCGGGCCTTCGAGCAGGACCGCTTGCCCGCTCCGCCACCCGACCGCGAGCCGCCGCAGGTTTGCCTCGGTCGTCGGCGTCATCACCATCTGCGCGTGTTCCTCGCGCGGGATCGCGGAGAGGTCTCGGTCCGGCCGCGTGTTGCGCGCGAGCGGGATCCCGGCGACCTCCACGCTGTCCTTCGGTGCGCGCTCTTCGTCGGGGCGCATCATCGAGATCCGCTCGTCGGCGACGTCCAGCGGGAGGGTCCGGTCGAGGTCGAGCTGGAGCACGCGACGCAGCGATCGCTCTGCGAGCTCGGAGGCGTCACCGAGCTCCGCCGCCTGCGACAGCACGTCGACGAGCTGCCGCTTGCCGACCCGCCGGCTTGTCGCGTCGCCACGCGCGATCTTCGCGAGCGCGGATTCGATACGCGGCTCGAGCGTCGCGTCGAGGATCGCGAGCAGGTCGGAGCGGCCCTGGGCGTCGAGCGTTCCGGGGCTGAGTTTGCCTTCGTCGATCAGCGACCGCACGAGGTTGCGGACGTTCATCTGTCGCTCGGGCGTGGGCGCCTTCGCGACGTCCTCGAGGAGTGCGACCAGGAACTCGATCGGCGCCTCGTCTTCGACCGCCGCGATCGCGCGCCGCATCGAAGCCGACGTCGCCGAGACCTCGTCGAGCATCATCACCGTGGCGAACGACGCCGTCGCGAGCGGCGCCCCTTCGATCGCCGGCTTCAGCCAGGCGCGCGCGACGTCGCCGTCCGTCTCGTGGATCGCCGCCGCGATACCGCTCCAGGTCAACGCGTCGTCCTCCGGCCAACCGAGCCTGACCAACGTGTCCGAAATCGCCGAGACGTTGAACGACTTCATGACCGTCGCCGCGAACATCAGTCCGAGGCCGCCGTGTCCGACACCGCGGATCACCGCTTCGAGGAACGCGCTCTGCGCTTCGGCTGCGCCGATCTCGATCGGCGCGAGCGCGCCCTCGGCGCGGAGCTGTACCACCGCGTCGAGCAGCTCGCGCGCCTCCATCCGCTCGCGTGCGGGCGGTCCATTCAAGAGATCGAGCACCGCCGAACGGCGCGCCTCGTCGTCGGCGCCGGAGCCCGGCTTCAACGCGTCGAAGTACGGCGCGTGCCGAGCCTCGACGCCCGCCGCTGTGACCTCACGCGAAAGCCCCGCGAACTCCGGGTGCTCCGCGAGCGTCTTCGCGCCGTCGAT